>JANYHX010000199.1 GCA_025362155.1 Gallionella sp.
CCAGGAAACCATGGGCAGTATCGCGAAAATAAATTTCATCGGTTTGTGCCGCTACCCATCTTGACCTGAGCCTGCCAGCGAGATAGCCGCCCATTCCTGAAGCAACCAGTTGAGTGATAGTAAGCCAAAGAATGGTGGATACGCCGAAGGTCTTGGCATCAATGCCATTATTAGCCCAAGGCGAAACCGATGACAATCCCAGACCGGTTCCCAGTATTAACATGATTAATGACAAGGCGGCCGCAGCGGCCGCGCCCGCTATGATGGCACCCCAGGACACTGCACTGGCATGTCCGCGCCTCTCGTCCGGGGAAATGTTGGGTACGGGTCGTGTGGATCTGAGTTCGTCAGTAGAAGCCATATTGGAAAGAGCCATGATAATCTCCTGAATAATAATTAAGCGGTATGAGAAATTATCGTGTGCTCCATTGCCTTAAATCTGTCTGGCAAGCCACATAAGAGTGAATTTATTTCAGATTTATTGTTGAATTTAAGCAGGCGCCTGAATTAGTTGTGGGGCTACTTAATATTCACCAGGTTGCGAAGTGCACGATATGAACTCACTGTAGGGAACTCACACGCCAAATTATATTACCTACATCATCGGCTACCAGCAGCGCCCCCTGCTGGTCGAGCGCCACCCCGACCGGGCGGCCATAGGCATTGCCGTCCTCGCTGAGGAAGCCGGTTAATACATCCAGGGAATTGCCCGAAGGTTTGCCGTTTTTAAAGGGCACGAAAATTACCTTGTAGCCGCTATGTGGGCGCCGGTTCCACGAGCCATGCTGGCCAATAAACATGCCCTTTGCGAAGGGCGTGGGTAAGGTATTCCCTTGGGAAGATGCCAAGCCAAGGCAGGCTGTATGTGGCCCCAAAGCGTAGTCAGGGATGATTGCCTTGGCCACCAATGCGGGCTGCTGCGGTTTGACCCGCTCGTCGATATGCTGGCCATAGTAACTGTACGGCCAGCCATAGAAGCCTCCATCGCGCACTGAAGTCATGTAGTCGGGAACCAGATCGCTACCGAGTTCGTCGCGCTCATTCACCACGGTCCATAACGCGCCGCTGTCAGGCTCCCACGCCATCCCATTGGGGTTACGCAACCCGGAGGCAAAGATGCGATGCGCGCCGCTGTTGATGTCCACTTCCCAGATGGCTGCCCGCTCTGCTTCAGCTGCCATGCCCCGTTCGGCCACGTTGCTATTCGAGCCGACAGTGACATACAGTTTGCTGTCGTCAGGACTCGCAATAATATTCTTGGTCCAGTGGTGGTTGATGGTGCCAGCCGGCAGATCAACCAGCTTAATGCCGGGTGTCGTAATGCGCGTATCCCCGGCGCTGTAGGGAAATCGCAGCACCGCGTCGGTATTAGCCACATAGAGGTTCTTACCCACGAGTGCCATGCCAAAAGGAGAGTTCAATTTTTCCAGCAGTACGGAGCGATAATCGGCCACGCCGTCTCCATTAGTGTCGCGCAGCAGCGTGATGCGATTGGCACTCGGTACCCCCGCACCCGCCCGTTTCATCACCAGGCCCATGATCCAGCCTTTGATACCCTTGCCATCATCCGGCTTGGGTGGGGCATTGCTTTCCGCCACCAGCACGTCGCCATTGGGCAATACGTAGACCCAGCGCGGATGATCGAGATCGCGGGCGAACGCGATTACCCGCATGCCCGCTGCTGCCTGCGGCGTGGCACCCGCTGGCCAGCCTTTGGCCGGCGCGATGTTTACTGTCGGGATGAGGGTGTGCTGTGGTGGTGGCAATGTAGGCTGTGAGCCGCTGCCAGCCGAGACTGGCAGGGTGGCAACGTCTCCACAGGCGCTGAGTGCCAGGACGACCATACCTATCAACGGAACAATTAAACGTGGAAAGCTCAGTGTGGTTATAGAGCAACTCATTGCCACTGTCCCAATAATCAGCCGGATCGTTAAGGTGTCTGGGTGGCAGGAAGACTACCCTTGGTGCGCTGCATCAAGGCCAGACAACCGGCGGCATCGCGCTTGGCTGTCTTGATATCGCCGCGATCAACCAGCGGAAGCCAGGCAGCCAGAGGATTCACCAGCGAAAGCAACAAAGCGCCCGCCAACTGTCGGGCCAAGGGTTTTTTCTCCAAAGAAATCTTTGGCTCGGCAAAGGTGCCGCGTACTCGCAGCGGCGTGCGCAAGGCTAACAGGCTGAAGTCCTTGGGACTGACTACCGCGCGCAAGTCCAAGGCTTCGGTCGCCAGCGATACGGAGCCGTCCACCCATACGGTTGACGCTGTGGTATCCACGACCAGCAAACGTGGATGGAAGAGGCCCTTGGTTGCATTTAAATCAGCAACAGCACATTCCACCGGCAAGGCATCATCACCTTTAAGCAGGACTCCCAGACTTTCGGCCAGGTCGAGTCCCGCCAATTCGATGGCTAAATGCGAGACCGAACCTTTGCGCAACTCGGTACGAAAACGTCCTTGCAAGCTGCCCAGTATTTCGGCAGTGGATCGCCCCCGCCCTTTCAATGTAGTAGTGCCGCTCAGTCGGCCTGTGACATAGGGCGGTGAACCATTGTTGCGCTCTTGATGTATCCAGCGCTCCAGCCTAACCTGTTCCCAGTGCAAATTGGTATTCCACAAGGCCTCAGACCCGCGCCCATCCAGGCTCACTTCGCCTTTCAAGCTTCCATCACCCACATGCGTATCAAGATCGCTTAAAGTCAATACACTATCCTTCAATTGCAGACGGGCATGCAGGGGCCGCAAGGGTTCGAGAAGAGTGGTATTCAAATCCACCGAACCAATATTTATCATCACATCTGCATCCATGACGCGCAAGGACGCCAGATCAAAAGGGCGGGAGGGCAAAACCTTACCTTTTTTTTTGGCGGGAGTCGTTACCGGGGCTGCAGATAATTCGTTGGTGGCGGGTGTGGTACCGATTGCAGGTCCCAAGTCGACCAGTAATAAGCGCGGGCCCTTGAGTTGACCTGAAAGCAAAGGTATTTTGCGCGCAGTCTCATAGGTAAAATCGCCATTCAATTTGCTGCCTCCCACCGTGGCATCATCGACTACCACATGCCAGACGCCTTCTTGCTTGGAAACTATGCCGTGGGTACGAAAAGTCCTGGTGGTCGGTAACGTCATCCCCAAGGGTCGGCCGACGGCTGCCAGGGAGGGTCCTTGGACGCTGAAGTCTCCTTTCAGCCCATTGAAATTCAACGCATCGGTCGCATTACCTTTGAAGATCAGGCTGGCGTCTCCTATCGTTGCATCCAAATTTATTTGAACAGGAATTTTCTGGTTGGCTTCCTGGGTTGCCCAAGGCAATTCTCCCGAAGCATCTAAATCAATTTTCAAAGGTAAGTTGCGGTATTTGCCCGTGACATTCGCCTGCACTATTGTGCCGGGAGAAATCTCGGCCTGGCTCTCGACTGTCACGGCACTGCTTGCGGCAGCTGTTGGTTGTGGTGAAGCGGATTTGGAAGTGCCCGCCAGCAGGGAAAGACGGCCTTGCGCATCAATCATAAAGGGCGCATCTTGATAATTTACTGTGGCTTGCTTGACCTGCAAATGGTCGAACACGGGTAGCGGTTGGGTCGTCTCGGCCGTCGGATCGGCGCCCAATTGCCAGGTAGCACGGCCATCCGCCAGCCTCTCAAACTGCCCATCCAGCATGTCAGCCCGCAAGCTGCGGACTCGCAACTGCTGACCCTTATAGGCATGCCACAGGTCGACATAGCGCAACTTAAGCACAACCTTGCTGGCGAGCAGTAAATGAGGTGTAGTACTCCAGGCGGGTGCAGCGATTTCGAATTGCGGTGCGTACAAACTCAATCCCCCAATGAAGCGCACGCGGAATTTTTCATCAGATGTATTCGAGTCAGCCTCTGCGGAAATGGTCACGCGTCTATCCAGCTTGTTGGAAAGCATGCGCTCTAAAGGTCCTGCCAGAAACGGCCAACCCAGCCATTCTCCCAAGGCAATAAGTGCTATCAAGACTAATAGCACAGAGGCGGCAAGCATGAGCCCGCGGGGATGCTTTTTGCGCTCTGCTATTTCGTTCATGATGACAAAAAAGATGCAATGGCGTGCTTGGCCACTACGCTAGTTTGAGCTTGCGGGTTGCAGGAAAAAATACCTAAAGGAATGAGATGGAAGTTCACTTTTATAGATGCTTTTAATAGGGTTCTGAGGAGCAGCTATTTTTATAAATCATTATCGCGCAATGCATTGTTCAGCCACTGTCTGCCAGCGAACATAATAATCGGGGTTTAAAGGACTATGTGTTAGCAGAGCAGAATGAGGGGTGAAAAGTAATCTGCCAATACATTCTGGTTTAACCAGTTGTCAGGCTCAAAAAACTTGAACCCCAGAAACTGCTCTGTGGTTCAAGTTTGCTGAATATTTATCAGGACTTTGCCCCAGCAAATTCTTCAAGGATTAGCTGCAGGGGTACATAGCGTCAATCTATCGCTCTTACCTGCGCTCTTCTTGGGAGGCGTCATTGCTATTACTGTCCATTCCCTTCATATCCGTTGAGGACTTAGGATCCCGATCAGAATGACGATCCTGATACAGCTTGCGCTCCTCCGGGGTGATAACACCGTCGCCATTGGCGTCCATCTTCGCGTCCGCATCAACCTTAGCTTTGCTGTCATAGTTGGACTTACGTTTTTGGTATATTTTGCGCTCTTCGTCGGTGATTTTGCCATCGCCATTGATGTCCATTGCACCCATAGCATCTCTCTCAGTGGATGTTTCAGTGCTATTTTTCATTGAATTATCTCTAACGGGATCCTCTGCCGCAACCCCAGGAAGACTGGTACTCATTAGGCCAAAGGCACAAAGAGAAAAAATAAGTTTGTTCATGTTAGTTCCTTTCAATAGAGTAAAAATTAGTAAACGCCCCCTTGATATTCCATGGTAGTGGAGATGTAGAAACAGGAATAAAAATGATTGAAATTCGGAGTTCGGACGAATGGTGCGCTTGGTAAGTATGCCTGTCCGTGTGGCAACTAACACTCAGAAGAATTAATAAAGGAAGGTCTGATTAAATTTGGATGCTAGTACTGACCGCCATGTAAAGGTACAGGGCTACACAAAAATTGAGCCACGGAGATTGCTGCCGTGGCTCAAGTTAATACAGATTATTAAAGCCCGCGTAAAAATTCGACCATATCCGCACGTTGAGCTGCATCCGAGAAGTAGAACGGATGAGGTGCTGTGGCTCCGCGACTTGGATTAAGCAAAGTATCCAGGTTAGGCACAGAGCTATCGTGCAGGAAGTTCGGCTTGCGTGCCAAATCAAGCAGAAGTGGCAGAGCTGTTCCTCTAATATCTCCGCGGATGCTGGCATTGACCACCGCCATCTTGTCATCAAAAATGTTACCTGGTGTGTCAAGAACCGGATTGAGTGGTGGGACACGTTGGGCCAGTGTCACAGGTGCGTCGCCAGGGAAAATAGTCTTCATGGACACGATGTTCGCTGGTACGGGCCTAGTCTGATCGACATTGTGGCAGGTAGTGCAGCCGGTGGTGCGGAACAAATTACGTCCGCGTTGGCCAGCTGCAGCATCCGCGACTACTCCGGCGGGGGCCTGCAGACTATTCAGGTACGCATTCATATCGAGCAACTTTTGATTATCGACGCGAACTCCCAATGGCGCTTCTTCCGTGCCCGATACTGCCGAGGCGGCGGTCGTTGCCGTTACAAATGGGTAGCCGGTTACGTTAGTGGCCGCTAGCACTTGCACATAGCTATCAACAATTTCATCCCCCGCTGCGCCGCCGAGCTGATGCAGAAACGCGCGTCCAGCGGTAGTAGTGATACCCGTTGGATCAAGCAAACCGGTATAGACCAGGTTACTGAAGTTGTCGAGCCGGGCGATGGATCCTTCTGTGCCCCACGGCGCTGCCAGATCAGTGCGGAATAACGCTGGATTGTGGTTGGGGTCGCCATTACCGTCAAAGGTATCGTCAAACGTTCCAACTGGATAGTTTGCAGGGTTGCTTACGTATGCATCAACTTCGGCCTCGGTTGAATTCTTGGTCAATCCCGTAGTTGACCGTCCCAATGTCTGGTTATTGTTCGCAGCCAACTGCATTTGAAGGAGTGGCAAATACGCCCGTGTGTTGTTTGCCAGAGCTAACAATGCACCAAAATTCAGGTTGTGATTGGCACGTCCATCCAGGCGCTTGCCGATTGATCCACCATTAGGCAAATTGAATACCGAAGCATCTGTAATGGTATGACACAACGCGCACGTCGCACCTGTCTTGTCGCCATTGGCAATATTGATCACTCCGTCGTTGTTAGTATCCTTGGTAGTAATGCCGATAATCGCGTTGGCATTAATAAGCGCGACAGTCGTGTTGACGTTATTCAGTTTGGGCGCATGAGCTGGGGTCAGATCAGTCGTGAGTTCTTGCAAGATTGCTGCTTTGTCAGCGTTGCTGATGATAGCGGCTGGAGCGGAAGCAAAGGCTTCGCTGTCGACCATCAATCCGGCTTGCAGCGCTTGAACTGGCGTAAAACTCTTTGCAAGTATCCCTGCGGGTAAACGCATGGCATCCGTCCAGAATTTCTCGTTACCAAATGTTTCGTTCCGAAATACGTCCTTTCCGGACACTGCATTGCCGACCTGATGAACAACCGGGCTTACGGTAGTAGTAGGGCCGTCGGATCCGGCCACACTGTTACTACTGTCTCCATTACAACCAACGGCGACCACGACGGCACCACTGAGTGCTAATAAAGTCCCGACACTGAATCGATGTAAAGAATGTTTCATGATAATTCCTTTATAGAATATTTTAGAAGTAATGATCCCCTCAGCCGCCATCAAATGTGCGGCTAGAGTCAATCAAGCTTTAAAAAGTTGGAGGTTTATTACTTTTGCATGTTTTGATCCTGGGGCATGCCATCCTGTCTCATAGTGCCGTTTTGCTGCATCCCATCTTGTTTAATGGTGCTGTCTTTCCCCATGCCATCATCTTTTTTCATGGCGCCATCATTCATGGAACCATCTTGCATCATTGAGCCGTCCTTCATTTTTGGATTTCCTTTCTTGTTCTTGTGCATACGCTGGTATGCCTTGCGTTCACTCTTGGAAATCACGCCATCTCCATTCGTGTCCATTGCCTTCATGTCTGTTGCGGACATGTCTGTGGATGAGGCCTCACCATCCTTCATCATGCTTTGGTCTTGCATCATGGCTTTTTCTTCTTTCGTGTACTCCATTGCAACAGCGGAGAGGCTGACACTGATCAGTGAAATGGCTGCTAGGGAAAAAATAGATTTGTTTTTCATGGTGGTTCCTTTCGGTAGGGAAAATAAAAGAGAAAATAATTGATAAAAGTTTCGGGGGAAGTGCAGGCGCAGAGTGCGCGTCATTTATATACCGTGTCCGTGTGGCAACTAACGTTCAGCCGAAATATTTATTCAGTAATATTGTTGTGAGAGAATGGAGTTAGAAATAACTCCATCAGAAAATGCACCAGAGTATTTATCTTCGGGGAGATTTTAAGTACATTGGTAGGAGGCGGATTTGAAAGAATCACTTTTGATACATAAAGTTGGGGAAGAGCGACCGGTCGCAACTACCTCACTGTCGTTGCGACCAAAAAGTACCAAAGTAAAATATTGCCTATGGGTGGATGATTCTTTCCACGCGACTTACTTTTGCATTTTTTGACCATCCATAGCACCATCTTCGGTCGTCGAACCGTCTTGCATCGTCGAGCCATTCATGTTCGGGGTGCTATTTTTGTTCTTATGCGCGCTTGAGGAAGACCGATTTTTTTTGTTAGCTTTTGAATGACTCTTGTAGCCATTTGTGGAACTCACACCTGAAGCTGCGCCATTAATTTCCGCGGTGGTATCCATGTCTGCTGAAGTGTCAGTCGAAGTACCTGTTGAGCTACCATTCTGGGCGGTACGGCTAGGTACAGAGCAGCACGATGCGCTCCTGTCGGCTGCTGTATTAGGACTGGTTTGATTGGTATTATCTGCGGCTGCAACAGAAAGACTGGCGCTCAGGCCAGCGGCAAAAAGAGAGTAAATAAGTTTGTTCATGATAGTTCCTTTCGTTAGGGTTAAAAGAAGTTGTTTTTAACTTGCGTGCGCAGAATAGGCCGGTTCAAATCATAATTCGGTGCGGCGGCTAACATTTCTTGCGGAATATTTTGGAGGGGCGATGCAACCATTACGTAGTATTTTCGGGAGTGCCACTCCGTCGCTAGAAGCACGTCACCAGCCGTCCGGATTGAACACCAAATTCAATGGAGGTCCTTCAGTATTTGCGGATTATGTGGCACGAACCAGAGAAATGCTCGGCAGGGCGCATTACTTAACGGGCGACATTATTCGGGAAGAAATAATTGACGGCAACGCGCCGTTCGATCTCAAACCTCCACCCGGCTTTTTACCGGGACAACAAAAAACCTATCGTCGCGGCATATTGCTCACGCATGGCCTCAGCGACTCCCCTTATTCGATGCGCCATCTGGCTGCTTTCTTTCAGGAAAATGGCTTTCGTGTGATGGCCATATTATTGCCAGGGCACGGTACGCAGCCCGGAGATTTACTTGATGTGGACTGGCAGGAATGGGCCAAAGCAGTAACCTATGGTGTGAACCGGTTGGCCGAAGAAGTTGATCAAGTCTATCTGGCCGGATATTCGTTGGGCGGCACACTGAGCATTTATCACAGCCTGGGAGATAGTCGGGTGCGCGGCTTGTTCCTGTTTTCTCCCGCACTCCAGATTTCTCAATGGGCAGCGTGGGCTAATTTTCACAAGCTGTATAGCTGGCTGATGCCTACCCAAAAATGGATCGGTATTAAACTTGACCGGGACATTTATAAATATGAGTCGTTGCCAAAAAATGCTGCCGCTCAAGTGCATGCGCTGACTCAGGCACTTAATATTCGATTGCAGCAGTCCCACACAAAAAAACTGGACATGCCCATCTTTGCCGCTGCCAGTTCGGATGACATTACTGTAAGAACATCGGCGACCATGAAGTATATGCTGCGAGCCCGCCATCCTGCCAGCAAACTGGTACTTTACACGACGGAACCTGAAAAATTCCCTACCGATTTTCCGGCAGAGAAACTGGAATTGGTGAATAGTGTAATTTCTGAACAAAAAATATTAAGCTCCGCACACACGGCCATCGTGATATCCCCTGAGGACAAGCATTACGGCATGGCGGGAGAGTATGCCAATTGCGTGCATTACTATCCGGGGGAGATGGGAAAATACAATGCTTGCATCGCCCATCCAGCAGCCAATTTTCAAGGGGAGGTAACTGAGAAAAATCTTCGGGTCGGCATCATGCAACGCTTGATGTACAACCCGAATTTTGCTGCGCTTAAAATTTCGATGAAGCAATTTATCGATAAATTGCCTTAACCGGAACAAAAATTATTTGACTCGCATTCCAGGTTGGGCACCTTCATCCGGGCTGAGTATAAACAAGCCCGGCGCCTCGCCGGAAGCCGCCAGCACCATGCCTTCCGACAGGCCAAATTTCATTTTGCGCGGCGCGAGGTTGGCGACCATCACCGTCATGCGGCCCTTAAGTTTTTCCGGATCGTACGCTGACTTGATGCCCGCAAATACTGTGCGTGTTTTTTCCTCGCCGATGTCCAGTGTCAGTTTCAGCAACTTCTCTGCACCTTCGACATGCTCGGCGTTGACGATCTTGGCCACGCGCAGATCGACCTTGCTGAACTCGTCGATGGAAATATAATTCCCCTCTCCCCCCGGGAGAGGGGCCAGGGGTGAGGGAGCACTCATTGAAGGAGTGATTATATGGTGAGCATCTAACTCCCACCAAATTTTCTCCAGCACTGCCTCCGTTTCCGCAAACACCTCGTTGTTACAAAAACGCAGCACATCAATTCCTTTTGATTTCAGAAATGCGGAGCGCTTCTCATCATGTGCGTTCGCTTCCGAATGTTGACCACCATCCAGTTCAATTGCGAGGCTGGCTTCGTGACAAAAGAAGTCCAGCACATAAGGTGGGAACGGATGTTGGCGGCGAAATTTCGCACCACCTAATCGGTTGTCTCTTAGCAATGCCCACATTAAGGATTCGGCATCCGTTTGCTCCTGGCGTAATTTGCGTGCAAATATCTTGATGGATTCCGGCATGGGTAACTTTTGCGCTCCCTCACCCCCAGCCCCTCTCCCGGTGGGCGAGGGGAGCGGTGCTGCAGGTTCCAGGGTTTGTTTGTTGGCTTCGATCATGGCGTCTATTTGTTTTTGGTCTACACGGGTCATTAAGTGCTGATAGGGGTTGATGGCATGCCCATTTGGCAACAAAGTTTGAGCACTCGCTGAAGTGAGTGGCTCAATGTTTAAAAATCTTTCAATGTTGTTAACCATCTCAGGCAAAACTGGCTTCAGATAGATGGCAACCATGCGGAACATATTGATTGATACGCTACAAACCTGATGTAGTAATTCCATTTCGCCAGCTTTAGCCAATTCCCAAGGTTTGAGTACGTCGATGTACGCATTGATGCAAGCAACGAAGGCCATGATGTCTCGAATGGCTTTGTTGTATTCGCGGTCTTCGTACAGCTCGTTGACGTGTTCAAGTCTAGAGTAAACGAATGGAAAAATGGGACTCTTGGATGTGCGATCAATTTCTTTGGCTTCGATTACCCACAAATCCGGGGTACTTAAAACTTTCCCATCGAAATATTTGGTAATGAATGGTGCACAACGGCTGGCAATGTTGATGTACTTGCCAATCAAATCGCTGTTCACCTTCGCTACGAAGTCCTCGAGGTTGAGGTCTATGTCTTCCATCGTGCCATTAAGCTTGGCGGCATAGTAGTAGCGCAGGTATTCCGGATTGAGTCCCTGTTTGAGATAGCTGTCGGCGGTGATGAACGTGCCGCGCGACTTGCTCATCTTCTCTCCGTTCACAGTGAGAAAGCCGTGCGCGAACAGTTTGGTCGGGGTGCGGAAGCCGGCATGTTGCAGCATCGCGGGCCAGAAAAGCGCGTGGAAATAGAGGATGTCCTTGCCGATGAAGTGGTATAGCTCGGTATCCGAGCCTTGCTTCCAGTAGTCGTCGAACAACCCATCCCCACCCCCGCCCTCCCCTTGAAGGGGAGGGAGTTTGGTTCCTTCCCCTTCAAGGGGAAGGGTAGGATGGGGATGGGTATGTCCTTTTTCGGTGAGTCTGTCACAAAGCGCCTTAAAGCTCCCCATATAGCCGACCGGCGCGTCCAGCCATACATAAAAATACTTGCCCGGCGCATCGGGAATCTCGAAGCCGAAATAGGGCGCGTCGCGCGAGATGTCCCAGTCGGATAATTTGTTTTCGCTTTCGCTACCTAACCATTCCTGCATCTTGTTGGCAGCTTCCGGCTGCAACGCGCCGCTGCGTGTCCATATGCGTAGGAATTGCTGACAGGTGTCGGCAGAGAGTTTGAAAAAGTAGTGGTCGGAATTGCGGCGCTCGGGTTTGGCGCCAGACACGGCAGAATAGGGGTTAATTAAATCAGTGGGCGCATAGGCTGCACCACATACTTCGCAATTGTCGCCATATTGGTCCTTGGCGTGGCACTTCGGGCATTCGCCTTTGATGAAGCGATCCGGCAGGAACATGTTTTTGACTGGGTCGTAGAACTGTTCGACGGAGCGCACTTCGATCAAACCAGCGGCTTTGAGTTTGCGATAAATTTCCTCGGAATATTCCCTGGTTTCATTACTATTAGTGCTGCCGTAGTGGTTGAAGTTGACATGGAAGCCGTCGAAATCGGCCTTATGTTCATGCCAGACGCGGTCTATCAGTTGTTCCGGCGTAATGCCTTCCTTTTCCGCGCGCAGCATAATGGGCGTGCCGTGGGTGTCGTCTGCGCACACATAATGGCAAATATTCCCCTGCATTTTCTGGAAGCGCACCCAGATGTCGGTCTGGATGTATTCCACCAAATGGCCGAGATGAATGCTGCCATTGGCGTAGGGGAGGGCAGAGGTAACTAATATCTTTCTGGGTTCAGTGGGGATTCTTTGGGTACTCATGTAATCGCCGGAATGCGCTAAAGGCGCGGATTTTAGTACACTTTTCCCTTTTCACCTACATTGATTCCCAGCCGGGTTACTTTCCACATTTTTGCTTCACCCCAATAAATAGGCGTATCAAGTAAGACTACTTCCCCAACTTGAAAATCTTCCTTGCGCTGCGGTAAAAATCTGCGACAATCCGCGCCAATTCCTTAATCCCACCAATTTGTTATTCCTCAGGAGTAAGCAATGAAATTTCGCTTTCCTATCGTCATTATTGACGAAGATTTTCGTTCAGAGAATGCCAGCGGCTTGGGCATACGCGCGTTGGCTGATGCCATTGAAAAAGAGGGAATGGAAATTCTCGGCGTCACCAGTTATGGCGACCTGACTTCTTTTGCCCAGCAGCAAAGCCGCGCCTCGGCGTTTTTATTGTCGATTGATGATGAAGAATTCGGCGCGGGCAGCAAGGAGGAAACTGAAGTTGCGCTGAAGAGTCTGCGTGCATTCGTCGAGGAGATACGCTTCAAGAACGCCGATATTCCAATTTACCTGTATGGCGAGACACGCACTTCACGGCACATTCCGAATGATGTGCTGCGCGAGTTGCATGGCTTTATTCATATGCACGAAGACACACCGGAATTTGTCGCGCGTCACATTATCCGCGAAGCCAGATCATATCTGGACTCGCTTGCACCGCCGTTTTTCCGCGCGTTGTTGCATTATGCGCAGGATGGCTCCTATTCTTGGCATTGCCCGGGACACTCGGGCGGTGTGGCGTTTTTGAAATCGCCGGTTGGGCAGATGTTCCACCAATTTTTTGGCGAGAATATGTTGCGTGCCGACGTATGCAATTCGGTGGATGAGCTTGGCCAGTTGCTTGACCATACCGGGCCGGTGGCCGCTTCAGAACGCAACGCAGCACGCATTTTCAATTCCGATCATTTATTTTTTGTAACCAATGGCACCTCTACATCCAATAAAATTGTATGGCATTCCACCGTTGCGCCGGATGACATTGTGGTGGTGGATCGTAACTGCCATAAGTCCATTTTGCATGCCATCATCATGACCGGCGCGGTGCCGGTGTTTCTGACCCCGACGCGTAATCACTACGGCATCATCGGGCCGATTCCGAAGTCCGAATTCGAGCCGCAAAACATTCAGCGCAAGATTGATGCAAATCCATTCATCAAAGATAAGACCAAGAAGCCGCGCATTCTGACCATCACCCAGAGCACTTATGATGGCATCGTGTACAACGTGGAAATGTTGAAGGAGATGCTGGATGGACGCATCGATACACTGCACTTTGATGAAGCCTGGTTGCCGCATGCAGCTTTCCATGAGTTCTACGAAGACATGCACGCCATTGGAAAATATCGTCCGCGCCCCAAAGAGTCGATGATCTTTGCTACCCAATCCACGCATAAATTATTGGCGGGCTTGTCGCAGGCTTCGCAAATACTGGTGCGTGAATCAGAAAGCCATAAATTGAATCGGCATATTTTTAACGAGGCTTATTTGATGCACACTTCCACCAGTCCACAATACGCCATTATCGCGTCATGCGACGTGGCGGCGGCAATGATGGAGCCGCCAGGCGGCACGGCGCTGGTAGAGGAGTCGATTGCCGAGGCACTGGATTTTCGCCGCGCCATGCGCAAAGTTGATGACGAGTTTGGCAAGGACTGGTGGTTCAAGGTGTGGGGCCCGGATAATCTTGCCGAAGAAGGCATCGGTTCACGCGAAGAGTGGATATTGCATACCGATGATAAATGGCATGGCTTCGGCAAACTGGCCACCGGTTTCAACATGCTCGACCCGATCAAGGCCACTATTATTACGCCTGGTCTGGATGTGGACGGAGATTTTTCTGACAGCGGCATTCCTGCGTCCATGGTCACCCGATATTTGGCCGAGCACGGCGTAATCGTCGAGAAATGCGGACTGTATTCGTTCTTCATCATGTTCACCATTGGCATCACCAAGGGGCGCTGGAATACGCTGCTCACTGCGTTGCAGCAATTCAAGGATGATTATGACCGCAACCAGCCGATCTGGCGCATCCTGCCGGAATTTGCGGCGCTGCATCCGCGTTACGAACGGATTGGGCTGCGAGATTTGTGCCAGCAGATTCACGATGCATACAACAGCCACAACGTGGCGCGCATGACTACCGAAATGTATTTGTCGGATATGCAACCGGCGATGAAGCCGTCCGATGCCTTTGCCAAGATGGCGCATGATGAAATCGAGCGGGTGGAAATAGATCAGCTCGAAGGCCGCATCACCGCTGTGTTGCTGACCCCCTATCCGCCGGGAATTCCGCTGTTGATCCCAGGAGAAATATTTAACAAAACCATCGTGGACTATCTCAAGTTCGCGCGCGATTTCAATGAAAAATTCCCCGGCTTCGAGACCGATATTCATGGCCTCGTCGCGGAAGAAGTTGAAGGTGTGAAAGGTTATTTCGTGGACTGTGTGCTGGAGAGCTAGGGATATGATTTTGAGAAAATAAAAAGCGGCGATATGCCCGCTTTTATCCACGCCGCGTATCTAATAGCTTATAGGGCGCGAACAGCCCCGATTAATTCCTGTTCATTTAATTGACCTTTGACGAAAACCTTGCTGACATTAATCATCGTGCTGGTTATATCGTGTGCCGAAAATACGATGATGGGAATGGTTGCATCCTGTTCCGCAAGCTCATGAATTAGATCAGAGCCAGAGCCATCGGGTAGGGTAAAGTCCAGTAGAACCAGGTCATATCTAGATGCCTTGATAAGCAGGCGGGCTTCTTTAAGCGTGCTGGCGCAGGTGATTTCCACAATTCCTGAAAGAACCGCAGCGATATATTGCTGGAAGCTCTTGCTGTCTTCTACGTGCAAAATGCGTTTGATGTTTTGGTTCATTAGGTTCTCCGTTTTAACGATCTATACTAACTTATTTAACTTCCGTGGCGGGTATCGATTTGAATCCCGATTTCCTTGAGCAGGGGAGTGGGTAAAATTCCTCCCGCACAGACGATGATCGCATCGTTGGGCAGCTCAATGGCGGTGCCTTTATGATCAAGCAGGACGGTGTCTGACTTGATTAGTTTGACGCTTGATTCGAGCAATACAGATAGCTGTCCGGATTTGCTGGCTTCGTCAGTAATCTCTCTATTTTTTGGTTTGACACGGCCAAAGGCATTGCTGCGGTAGCTCAGAGTAACGGTCGTGCCAGGCTCTCTGGAAATCGATACTGCTGCTTCCAGGGCAGCATCTCCGCCGCCCACGACTAATACATGTTTTCCTCGATATTGTTCCGGATCAATCAGCCGATAGACCACTTTTTCCAGCTCCTCTCCCGGGACACCCAGCTTACGCGGAGAACCGCGGCGGCCTATGGAAAGAATCACGCTGTGCGTGAGATAACTGCCGCGATTGGTGACCACGTTAAAATTGTCGTCCTGGCGCTCGATCTTTTCCATGCATTCGCCGAAGTTGATCTTAAGCGTTGCCGTGGCGACTACTCTCTGCCAAAGCTCCATTAGCGACTCTTTGCTGATTTCGGTAATGTTTATCTTGCCGATGATGGGAAGGTCCATGGGTGCTGTCATGACAAGCTTGCCACGCGGATAATGTAGCGTGGTGCCGCCGAAAGTTTCTTCCTGTTCAACAGTCACATAACGCAGCTTATGATGTCTTGCAGAAAGGGTGGCGGCAATACCGGCGGGTCCGGCACCGATGATGACGACATCATGAGGGGTAGTGGCGGTACCGCGTTTTATAATAGAATCAATTGCCTGGCGGCCTTGCGCGACGGCTTTTCTGATTAAACCCATACCTCCCAGTTCACCGGCGATGAAGATGCCGGGAACATTGGTTTCGAAGTTTGGTTTGAGTTGGGGTATGTCCACCCCACGGGCTTCAGTGCCGAACACCAATTTGATGGCACTGACCGGACAGGCAGTTTCGCAAGCTCCGTGGCCTATACAGTGTGCGGGGTTGATGAGGGTGCCTTTACCGTCGATTATGCCTATTGCATGTTCAGGACAGGCCTTGACACAGGCACCTCCGCCGAAACAAAGATTGGTGTCAAATACAGGATGGAGGGTTGAGGGTTCAGTCAGCCCTGATTCTACGGCGTCACGCCAAGTCTCTGAGTGGGCTATGCTGCGGCGGCTGCGGCGGCGCAGGTAAAAGACCACCACTACTACCAGGAGTAGAATATACAACGAGGACGTAAAAACCTGTTCATTCATGTATTTTCGTAGTTATCTCCGTGCAATTAAGGCTTTAACATTCTACAGGGCTGGGGTCGGAAATGCTGACATGCTTCGGGGTATAACATCGTCTCTAAGCCATGGTAGCATTACGTTTCGGATTTCGATTATGTTATCAAGTTTTGCGCAAGATGGGTGGATATGTCTACTGATACTTTAAATCAACCTCAGGCGGTAGGAGCAGCCGTCGGCAGCGTGCGCATTGCCGGGCGAGGGTTTAGCGTTGCTGCCAAAATTGCATTAGGGCTGGTGGGCATAGTCCTGGTGTGGGCGGCATGGCAGGTTTCAGGGGGCAAGATTTATAAGGCTGGGGCTGGATTTGGCTATTTCATTGGGGTGACGGGGGCGGTGATGATGTTGCTGATGCTGCTTTATCCCATACGCAAACATATGCAATTCGCGCGGAACTGGGGTCCAGTACGCTACTGGTTCATGGTACATATGATATTTGGGATCGGTGGACCTCTGCTGGTTGTGTTTCATTCAACCTTCCATGTGAAATCCTTGAATGCTGGCGTTTCGTTTTTTTCCATGCTGCTGGTGGCATTCAGCGGCATTATAGGGCGCTTTATTTATAAGCACATTCACCATGGGTTATACGGGCGCAAGTCGAATCTCGTGGAATTACAGCAGGCCGTGGATATTTCTCAAAAGAAAGTAAGTAAAGAAAGTACGGTCTTGCTAGAAGCAACCGTAATCAGCGAAAAATTGAAGCAGTTTCGCGATGCGGTGATGGCTCAAAAGGGCGCTTCCTCAAATGGCGCATGGGGATTTATAACGATGGGCTGGCACCGACGGAAGCTGGCGACTGATTGTAGTGAAGAATTAAAGGGGGCGGTCGTTCGTCTTGCCGAATCTCAGGGCCGGGATCAAAAACAGCAGGATCAGCATGGACAGTTGGTTGCGATGCAAGTAAGCGATTATCTCAGGGCTGTGCAACAGGCCGCTCAATTTACCACCTACGAACGGCTGTTCCGTTTGTGGCATATTCTTCATACACCTTTCGTTTGGTTGCTGGCTATCAGTGCTATTGTTCATGTCATAGCTGTCAATATGTACTAAAGCTTGCCCGGATGCCGCTGCGCCTTCTTTTCCTGACATTTCCCCTGCTGTTTTCCGTTGCCGCGTGGGGTGCGGGCGAGACCGCGCTGATGCCGGGAGAGGTAAGTAAGGCGCACGCCAAGCTCGAAGTCAACTGCAATGAGTGTCATGTCAGTTTTGACAAAGAGGCGCAAACCAAACTATGCATGGGCTGCCACAAGGAAGTGGCAGAAGGCATCCTGAAGCATAAGGGATTCCATGGTCACCTCACAGAAGACGAATGTCGGAACTGCCATACCGAACATAAGGGACGAAATGCAAAGATTGCGATACTGGATATCGAAACTTTTGATCATGGAAAGACTGACTTCCCTTTAGTGGGAGCACATCATAATCAGGAAAAAGTTAAGTGCGAGAATTGTCACAATGAGCAAAAAAAATATCGGGGAACGTCCCACTTATGTAACGACTGCCATCATAAAAATGATAAGCACAAGGGCAGTTTAGGTGCGGACTGCAAAAGCTGTCATGTTGAAACGGGTTGGAAAAATGCAAAAATTGATCACAGCAAGACTTCATTTCCTCTCATTGGCAAACACGAAGATGTGAAATGCAGTAAATGCCATTCTGACCCCGCCCGCTTTAAGGAAACGCCGCATGAATGTGTAGCTTGTCATCTTAAGACCGACAGGCATAAAGGGCAATTTGGTAAAAAATGTGAGACTTGTCATACGGAACGGGACTGGAAATCAATCCGGTTCAATCATGATTCGGAGACTAAATTCAAGTTGGTGGGTAAGCATGAGGCGGTGAAGTGCCTGACTTGCCATAAGTCCACACTATTCAAAGAGAAAACCTCAACTGCCTGTGTTTCCTGCCACCGCCAAAACGATGCGCATAAGGGCAATTTTGGAGAAAAGTGTGAAACTTGCCACAGCGAACAGCAGTGGAAATCTGCCAAATTCGATCATGAAAAGGGCACTCGATTTCCACTGGTAGGCAAACACATTGTGACCAAATGTAATGCTTGTCACAAACCGGAATCAAAATCAAAAATGCTTACAGCCTGTATAGGCTGTCATAAAAACACGGATAAGCACAAGGGCGAGTTTGGTACGAAATGTGAGTCTTGTCACCAGGAAATAGGGTGGAAAATAATTAGATTTGATCACAGCCGTGAAACAAAATTTCCGTTAAAGGGTAAGCATGAATTGGTCAAATGCCTGTCCTGCCATACCGGCACGTTTTATCAACAAAAACTGAGCACGGACTGCTACTCATGCCACAAAAAAGATGATGGCCACTCTGGGCAACTGGGTAACCGCTGCGCATCCTGTCATAATGAAGGAGGTTGGAAGGGTGCTCTATTTGACCATCATCAAACATCCTTTCCTCTGCGAGGTTTGCATCTTAAAGTGGAATGCAAAAAATGCCACCAGACACAGCTCTATCGTGAAGCAGCAACTGATTGTTTTGAATGTCACAAGAAAGTCGATGATGCTGTTCATAAACGCCGACTGGGTATGAAATGTCAGACATGCCACACCGCAGAGTCATGGAAAAAATGGAATTTCAATCATGATAAACAGCGAACCAAATTCATTCTTGACGGAAGTCACAAGAAGCTTAATTGTTACTCATGTCACACAAAAGAGATGGATGGACCTGTAGCTGTTCCGCGCGTATGTGTTACCTGTCACGAAAAGGATGATACTCATCTGGGTGAATTTGGCACCAACTGCGAGCGTTGCCATGAGACTAAGGACTTTCGCACAGTGCGTGTGGATTACTAAACACGGTGGAGATATGAAATTGCGCCTGATCCTTCTAAGTTTGTCCCTGTTTTTTTCCACTGTTGCATTCGGTGTTGGTGAACTGACTGTCATGCCAGGAGAGGTGATCGAGGGACATGCCAAGCTCGAAACAGAGTGCAAGGAATGCCATGTGCGCTTCGACAAGGAGGCGCAGACCAAGCTGTGTATGGATTGCCACAAAGAAGTGGGGGCGGATGTCCAAAAACACGAAGGATTTCATGGCAGATTGAAAGAAAAGCAATGCCGTGAATGCCACACCGACCATAAAGGACGTAAGGCGAATATCGTCTTGCTGGACACGAAAAAATTCGATCACGAAAAGACCGATTTCAAATTGCTCGGCGCCCACCAAAACACCGAAAAAGTGAAATGCAAGGATTGCCAC
>JANYHX010000244.1 GCA_025362155.1 Gallionella sp.
TGGTATTCATTGCCTCTGCAGGATGTATGACCACTATGCGCCTGCCCCCCTGATGTGCAGACAACCCAATAAAATCAGCAAGAGCGCGTATTTGTTCGACGGAAATTTGCTTGCTGGGTTTTTTGCCCGACACTGGCTTGGCATCCTCGTTTTCTTCGCCCTCCAGACCCAGTATTTCCGGTTGCAATAAACGAAAGTCGGGGTGCGATCCTTGCTCGAACCAATGGCAGGATGGGCATTTTCCACAGGCAAAACCTGTCTCGCTTGGATGTTGACACAACAAACTTTGGGCAAAGTTGATCGCCAAATCCAGTTTGCCGATGCCCTTGGTCCCTTTGAAAAGAAGGCCATGTGCAGGACGCGTGCGCAACTCCTGCAGGCGTATCCAATCGCTTTTTTGCCAAGGATAGATATCCCTCATATCAAATAACCCAATTAAATTGCTGAAATAACTTCTTGAAGTTTGTCCTTAACAGTTTCCAGACTTTGCGCCGCATCAATCACCACATAGCGGTGCGGGTTTTGCTGAACGCGCTTATGGTATCCAGCTCGCACACGCTCAAAAAAATCAGACTGTTCCTGCTCAAAGCGATCCAGCGAAGTGTTATTTGTCCCGGCTCTGTCAGACATCCGTAGGCGTTTGCGTGCGACCTCGACCGGGACATCAAAAAACAGCGTCAGGTCAGGTTGTAAATCGGGATGTACCCATTGTTCAAGTTGTCTCAATTTATCCCAGTCCATGCCTCTGCCTCCGCCCTGATAGGCGAAACTGGCATCACTGAAACGATCTGAAATCACCCATTTTCCCGCCCCCAAGGCCGGCTTGATGACTTGCTCGACATGCTCCAGACGCGCCGCGAACATCAGCAGAGTTTCGGTGCCTATGCTCATCGGTTGATGCAATAAAATTTCACGCAATTGTTCGCCCAGCGGCGTGCCCCCCGGTTCACGGGTAACAACCACATCCAGGCCACGCTGCCGCAAAGCCTCAGCGAACCACGCCAGATGCGTACTTTTACCGGCACCGTCTACGCCTTCAAAAGTAATAAATTTGCTCACGGGCACCTCTGGGCGAACTGTGAATTTTTAGAAACGCCCGAATCATTTTTGGTACTCATCCACCGCACGGTTATGCGCAGTCAAGGTATTGGAAAATTGCGAGCTGCCATCGCCACGTGACACAAAATATAACGCATCAGTCTGCGCCGGATGTAAAGCAGCCTGCAACGCAGCCAAGCCCGGCAAAGCAATCGGCGTGGGCGTCAACCCGACCCGCGTATATGTGTTATAGGCTGTATCTTCGAGTAAATCGCGCTTGCGCAGATTGCCGTCAAACTTATCGCCCATGCCATAAATGACAGCGGGATCAGTCTGCAACAACATACCCTTGCGCAAGCGGTTCACGAATACCCCCGCAATCATGCTGCGGTCGTCCGGCGTGCCGGTTTCCTTTTCGATGATGGAAGCCAGTGTCAGCGCCTGATAAGGGGTCTGCAAGGGTAAATCGGGCGCGCGCGCCAACCAGGCTTGCTGCAAATGTTTTTGCATGGTCTGGTAAGCGCGCTTGAATATCACCACATCATTGCTACCTGCCGCAAAATAATAAGTGTCGGGGAAGAACAACCCTTCCGGATGCGTTTCCGGCGCGCCTATCCGTTGCAAAATTTCTGCATCGCTTAGACCCGCTGTATTGTGGACAATATCAGGGTTGATATCCAGCGCCTCGCGCAATTGCTTAAATGTCCATCCTTCGATCACGCTTAATTGCCGTTCGCTGACCTCGCCTTTGCTGATAATTTCCAGTAGTTCCAATGACGATACGGGCTGTTCCAACACGTAATTGCCGGCCTTGAGATGCGTTGATTTACCGAGCAGTCGCGCTAGCCAGGTAAACGACCAGTCTTGTTGCAGCAAACCAGCCTGCTGCAATTCCCGCGCCGTGCTTTTCAAGCTGTTGCCCTGCTTCAAGTCGAATACGAATGGTGTGGTAGGCAACGACAACGGACGATTAAGGTAATAGCCCAACCCGGCGGTAGCGAGCAGCATGAGTACAATCAACAGTGTGAATATCCGTCGCATGATGTCTTGTCATTAGTTCATGGTTCGTTAAGATAGCCGCGAATTTTTGAGGCGACCGGGAAATCGTTCCAGCAGCGTTGCTCCAATTCGCGTATCGGCCACAAGCCAATGATACTGTTTACCACAAATAATTCCTCGGCGTGCAACACCTCATCCCATCCGACATCTCTCACTTGCAAAGGCATGTTGTATTGCGCCCAGGCCATCACGCGATCACGTTGCACTCCTGCTACACCGCAACGCGACAAGTCCGGCGTAATCAATGTACCCTGGGATACCAGAAATAAATTGCTGCGGGTGCCTTCGATAATATTGCCTTCCATATCCAGCAACAAGCCTTCGGCAATTCCTGAATCAGCAATATTCCACTCCCCAGCCGCCAGCACATTTTCCAGCCGGTTGAGATGCTTGACCCCTGCAAGGCGAGGCTGATGGCTCAAGCGTAGTTGGCATAGTCGTGCCTTGATTCCGTGGGTTGCCCAATCAGACGGATATTCTGGCAGGGGTGACCTATCCCAGAGATGTGTAGCTTCAGCACAACCTCGCGGTGTATAGCCGCGTGTGCCTTCCCCGCGCGTGACAATCACCTTCATAACACCATTGGGATGCAATGCGAGCAAGTCATTTAATTCTGCGGAAAGCAAGTCCATCTCCGGGCAAGCAATGCCCAGCGCAGTGCAGTCGTGTTTAATTTTTTGGTAGTGCAGCGGCCAATGCTGCACCTTGCCTTGGGTGGCGCGCAGAGTGCGGAATACCCCATCGCCATAGAGCAGGCCGCGATCACCTATGCTGATTAGATTGCCCGGCTTGCCATTGACCAGCATCGTAATAAGAAATTAGCGGAGAAGTAAAAAACGTAGCGAGCGATGGCAGAACAAGGCGCGAAAGGGAGAAAAAGTAGCCGCTCTGACACGGTGTTGCGAAGCACTCTGGCGCGGGAAGAGTGGCTTGCATCTGCTCCCACAAGCGGCTGGCTTCGCCAGTAACGTGTCGCAGATGCGGTTTACATTTGAGTTTATCACTTCGTGAACCCGCATTTTGAGCCCTTGAGCAACGCAGTTATGCCGAGCGCATAACCAATGACTTAGTTGGCGTATTTTGCCTACTTAGTCAGATGGCTAGTCGTTCTATCAGTAGTTTTCAGACCTTGCGGAACACCAGCGTGCCATTGGTTCCACCGAAACCAAAGTTATTGTTCATCGCGACGTTAATTTTCATGTCACGTGCAACATTCGCGCAGTAATCCAGATCACATTCTGGATCTTGTTCAAAAATGTTGATAGTCGGCGGCGATATTTGATGATGTACCGCCAACGCGCAGAATACTGACTCCACGCCACCCGCACCGCCCAGCAAATGGCCGGTCATGGATTTGGTGGAATTCACCACCAATTTTTTGGCGTGATCACCAAAGGCCAGCTTGATCGCTTCGGTTTCATTTTTATCGCCTAGCGGAGTCGAGGTGCCGTGGGCGTTGACGTATTGCACATCGTGCGGATTCAGCCCCGCATTACGCAACGCATTCAGCATGCTGCGCTTGGGGCCGTCGGTATTCGGCGCGGTAATATGATAGGCATCACCGCTCATGCCATAACCGGCCAGTTCCGCATAAATCCTGGCTCCGCGCGCTTTGGCGTGTTCATATTCTTCCAGCACCAGTACCCCGGCGCCTTCGCCCATCACAAAGCCGTCGCGATCTTTATCCCAAGGACGGCTGGCTGTCGCTGGATCATCATTGCGCGTACTGAGCGCACGCGCGGAAGAAAATCCGCCCACTGCCAGTGCACAGATAGTAGCCTCAGAGCCGCCCGCAATCATTACATCCGCGTCGCCATACTCGATGATGCGCGCGGATTCACCAATGCAATGCGTACCGGTAGTGCACGCAGATACCATGGCCAGATTCGGGCCTTGCAATCCATACATGACCGAAAGATTTCCGGAGATCATATTGATGATGGTGCCGGGAATAAAGAAAGGCGATATTTTGCGTGGCCCTGCCGCCAAATAATCGTTATGGGTGTCCTCGATCATCGGTAAACCCCCGATGCCCGAGCCGATATTTACGCCGATGCGCTCGGCGTTCTGCTCGGAAACTTCCAGGCCGGAATCCTTGAATGCCTCCATGCCAGCGACCAAGCCAAAATGGATGAACTTGTCCATGCGGCGCGCATCCTTGGCAGAAAGAAATTGCGTAGCATCAAAATCTTTCACTTCTCCGGCGATCTGGGCGGCCATCGCGCTGGCATCGAAGTGCGTAATTTTGGTGATGCCTGACTTTCCCGCGAGGATATTCTGCCAAGTCGCCGGTATCCCTATCCCGACCGGGGAGACTATCCCTAGTCCGGTAATGACAACTCTACGTTTAGACAAAATGACTCCGCCAAACAGAAAAGCAAATGAAAAGGATGGGCAAACAGAAAACTATGTAAGCGGAATAAATATGGATTACTTTTGATGCGCCAGGACGTAATCTATGGCTTGTTGGACAGTGGTGATTTTCTCTGCATCCTCGTCCGGGATGTCGCACTCGAACTCTTCTTCCAGGGCCATGACCAACTCAACAGTGTCCAGCGAGTCCGCTCCCAAATCATTGACAAAAGAAGATTCGTTTTTGACCTCGGTCTCGTTTACACCCAGCTGCTCAGCAACAATTTTTTTAACGCGTTGTTCAATAGACATCCTGATTCTCCTACCCTGATTAAAGTTCAAAAAAGCAGCGGCATTGTATCAAATCTGCCAAAAAATCCAAACAACTTATATTCGATTCAGGTATTCGATTCTGCATTATCCAAAGGAGTGTCTGGTCGGGATTCCCTATTCTGGCTGAAGATGGGATTCCAAAATCAAATGTCAGACACTTTATCAACAGGTGGAGGTGGTTGATCATTTTCCGGTCGCTCATCCTGAGGAGCAATTTTTCGTTGTCGCTTCTCTTCTTTTTTCTGTTTCTTGGCAATTTCTTTTTGACGCTTTTCGAACGTGTAATTTGTTTTTGCCATTTGCAATCCTATTTCGTGTAGTGGATGTGAGGTAATGATAACAGGTAACTTTTGTAAATCCATCCGGTTTATTTTGCGACGTATTTGTAAGCGATGGTGTGATCTCCAAATAATATCTACAGCGACTATTCCATATAAATCCCACCATTCACATGCAAGGTAACGCCGGTAATGTAAGCCGCGCCAGACCCAGCCAGAAAAGCCACCGCAGCGGCAATATCGGCGGGTTGACCCAGGCGTTTCAGCGGCACATGTTCGACCAGTTTGGCGCGTTGTTCTTCGCCCAGGCCCTGAGTCATGTCGGTATCGATAAAGCCTGGCGCAACGCAATTCACAGTGATGTTGCGACTGCCAATTTCCTGCGCGAGAGATTTGGTAAAGCCTATCATGCCCGCCTTGGAAGCGGCGTAGTTGGCCTGCCCGGGATTGCCCATGCTGCCAACCACCGAAGAGATGCTGATGATGCGGCCGCCGCGCGCTTTCATCATCGCGCGCAACACGGCGCGACTGAGACGGAACACTGATTTCAGGTTGGTCGCCAGCACCTCATCCCACTCCTCGTCGCTCATGCGTGCCAGCAAATTGTCGCGGGTGATACCGGCGTTGTTCACCAGTATCGATATTTCGCCGAATTGCTTGCGCAGATCGCCCATCACTTGTTCGGTTTGCACCACGTCATTAACGTTCAATGCCATGCCCGCGCCCTTTATTCCCGCCGTAGCCAGATAAGCGCTGATCGCTTGCGCGCCTTTATCACTGGTAGCCGTTCCGATCACGGCCGCGCCCTGCTTGCCCAGCTCCAGTGCAATGGCCTGGCCGATGCCGCGACTGGCTCCGGTGACGAGTGCGATTTGTCCTTGCAGGGTCATAAAATCTCCTTATGCGAGTACTGTTAGAGCCAACCTCAGCGCAGCACCGTCGTTGATAGCCATCGCCTGTTGATCGCTGGTGATACGTTTGTTCAGTCCGGCCAACACTTTCCCCGGCGCGCATTCTACGTTGTGGGTTATGCCCTGTTTGCCCAATTCCTGCACCGTCTCGACCCAGCGTACCGGCGAATACAATTGGCGCACCAGCGCGTCCTTGATTGCTGCACTATCTGAATAACTTTTCACATCGGCATTATGCAGCACTGGAATAGCCGGAGCTTGCAGCGGGACATTAGCAAGATAATCGCGCAACTGCTCTGCCGCGCCCTTCAATAATCTGCAATGCGACGGCACGCTCATCGGCAACATGATCGCCCGCTTCGCACCTTTGGCCTTGGCCAGTTCCATGCCGCGCTCCACTGCCGCACGCTTGCCGGCGATGACCACCTGTCCGGGAGAGTTATAATTCACCGCTTCCAGCACTTCGCCTTGCGCCCCCTCTGCACATACCGCGCGCACGACCTCATCATCCAGTCCAAGTATCGCTGCGATACCGCCCACCCCTTCCGGCACGGCCTGCTGCATGCATTGCGCGCGATAGCGCACCAGCGGCAAGGCATCGGCAAAACTCAATGCATCGGCGGCAACCAGCGCGGTATATTCACCCAGGCTATGACCGGCCATGAGAGCAGGAACCGCACCGCCCTGTGATTGCCAGGCACGATACACCGCCACGCCTGCGGTCAACATAACGGGCTGGGTGTTCACAGTCGAATTCAGATCGGCATCACTGCCTTCCGCGACCAGTTGCCACAAATCCTGCTTCAACACATCAGACGCTTCGGTGAAGGTATCGCGCACCGCAGCAAAATCAGCGTAGCCGTTCATCATGCCGCGCGATTGCGAACCTTGGCCGGGAAACACAAAGGCGAATTTTTTCATTGTGACCAGCGAACCTACCACTTGATTAAAACCGCACCCCAGGTAAACCCACCACCCACGGCCTCCAGTAAAATATTCTGACCGGCCTTGATGCGGCTATCGCGCACCGCAATATCCAATGCCAAAGGGATCGAAGCTGCGGAAGTATTGCCATGAGTAGCCACCGTGACGATCACCTTATCCATGCTCAAGCCGAGTTTTTTGGCGGTGGCCTCCATGATGCGGATATTGGCCTGATGGGGTACCAGCCAATCGATATCGGAACCTTGCAGATTGTTTTCTGCGAGCACTTCTTCGACCACTTCACTGAGCACCTTGACGGCAAATTTAAAAACCGCCTGGCCTTCCATCTTGATGAATGGGTCTCCTTGCACCACACCACCGCGGACGTTACCCTCAGCTTTCAACATGCCGCGATGGCTGCCATCGGCATGTAACTTGCTGGAAATGATGCCGGGGGTTGCAGACGCCCGCAACACCACTGCACCCGCTCCATCCCCAAATAATACGCAGGTGCCGCGGTCCTTCCAGTCCAGAATGCGTGACAACACTTCCGCACCGACCACCAACACTGTCCTGGCTTGCCCACTGCGTATATACAGGTCGGCGGTATTCATCGCATAGACGAAACCGCCGCAAACAGCCTGCAGGTCAAATGCCGCGCCGCGATTTTTGATACCGAGTTTATCTTGCAGGATGCAGGCTGTGCTGGGGAAAATATGATCTGGGGTAGTTGTTGCGACGACGACCAGATCAATATCATTTGCGCTAATGCCCGCTGCCGCAATGGCTTGGAGACTGGCCTGCAAAGCGAGATCGCTGGTCAGTTCTTGGTCTGCCGCAATATGCCGCTCGACAATGCCGCTGCGCGAGAGTATCCAGTCATGCGAGGTATCAACGATTTTTTCCAAGTCGAAATTGGTCAATACTTTGGTCGGCAAGTAACTACCGGTGCCGATGATTTTTGAATACATCATGAGGTCTCCGCGGCTTTTTGCTGATTTGAATGATGCCATTTTTCAATATGCTCGCTGATGTGCTGCAACATACCGCCGCGCGCTTCTTCGGCGGCACGTTCAATGGCACAACGAAAGGCGAATACATCCGCCGAGCCATGGCTCTTCACTACGATGCCCTTCAATCCCAACAGACTTGCACCATTGTAACGGCGATGATCCACCCGGCGCTTGAATGCATTGAGCACCGGCATCGCCACCACTGCGGCCAGCTTGGTAAGCGCATTGCGGCTAAATTCTTCGCGCAAGAAATCGCCCAGCATCTGTGCCAATCCTTCGGTGGTTTTTAATGCTACGTTGCCGACGAAGCCATCGCATACCACCACGTCGGTCGTGCCTTTGAAAATATCATTACCTTCGACATTACCGTAGAAATTCAAGTCGCTGGCGCGCAGTAATTCAGCGGCTTGCTTGACCACCTCGTTGCCTTTAATGTCTTCGCTGCCGATATTCAACAAGCCTACGCTGGGATTAGCCTTGTGTTCCAACGCGGTAACCAGCGTGGAACCCATCAAGGCAAATTGCAGAAGATGCTCGGCGTTGCAATCGGTGTTAGCGCCCAAGTCGAGCATGCAGACTTGACCGTTTTTGGTTGGCAAATAAGAGGCAATCGCGGGGCGGTCTATACCGGGGATAGTTTTCAATACGTAACGGGCCATAGCCATTAGCGCGCCGGTATTGCCGGCGCTGACACAGGCCAACGCTTCACCGCTTTTTACCAGATTGATGCTGACGCGCATCGAGGAATCTTTTTTACCCCGGAGCGCGGATTGCGGGGATTCATCCATGCCCACCACCTCGGTGGCCGCATGAATGCGCAAATGCACCCCAGGCTGCACGCCCAGTGCGCGCAATTCGGTTGCAATGGCATCAGGGATACCGACCAGAACGATGGTATCGTCGGGGAATTGCTTCAGATACTCAATTGTAGCCGGGATGGTAACCCGCGTGCCGTGGTCGCCTCCCATCGCATCTATGGCTAACGTGACATCCACTAAGCAATCCTGGTCAAAGCTGACAAAAAAGAAAACGCAGCCGACCTTGAGGATCGGCTGCGTCGCTTAAAGTGCTATTCGCCCTTGGTTCTTACTACTTTTTTGCCACGATAAAAACCCGCTGGGCTGATATGGTGACGCAAATGAGTTTCCCCGGTAGTGGGCTCAACTGCCAATGGGGGGTTAGTCAAAAAGTCATGCGCACGGTGCATGCCGCGCTTGGATGAAGATTTTTTATTCTGCTGAACTGCCATGGT
>JANYHX010000248.1 GCA_025362155.1 Gallionella sp.
AGCCGCGCAGGATGCGTTGATTGAATGGTTGCAAACGGCTCACTAATTCTGTGTGTCAATTATTCAAACAATAATTTTTCCTGTTTTACCTATAGGTTTCTATGTACGTTGCCGTACTGACTATCTTTACTTGCTGGAACATTATGGGTTCGCAAGCTTGGCTTTAACCCGCAATACTATTAACCAGGCTGCTTTAAGTTAACCAATAACGGGAGTAAATTATGAAGAAAATTGCGATTGCTGTATTGTTATCCGCTGCTATGGCCCCTGCCATTGCTGATATGGGTGATATGGACAAGCATATGTATGTAGGTCTCAGGGCAGGCCCAGCCAATACTAATATAGATAATATAATATTCGGCAACAACACCAATAATGCCTCAGGTAACCCAACTGGATGGGGAATATTTGTCGGCCATATTGTCAATCCTAATTTTTCCGTAGAAGCTGAGTATCTCAATCTGGGCGAAATTAAAAGTAACACCAATACCCAGAAATCCACTGGTTTTGATGTGGCATTACTAGGCGCTTATCCTTTCAATGATCAATTTTCCTTGTTCGGTAAGTTGGGTTATGCCATGATAACTGGTAAGCCCGGAGGATCATGTACGGGTTGCACTGATGCAAAAGACAGGGGTCTCACCTATGGTTTTGGCGGTCAATTTAACGTCACCCCTATGGTAGGCATCCGTTTAGGCTGGGATAAATATAGATTCAATGACAACGGAACAAACGGGCATGCCAATTTTTACTCAATTGGTGGTCTGGTCAAGTTCTAAGTCATAAGCTATACGGAAACCAAAAAGCCGGACTAGTCCGGCTTTTTTATTGGCACGCGGTACATTAAGTTCACAAAAATTTAAAGCCATGGAAAGTAAGTCGTGAGAAATATCGCCGTGCTAATTGTTATCGGAGCGCTCTTTATCCCCACTATCACCCACGCTGAACTTTCGCCCTTGCAAACCCAGACTGGCAGTAATATTAGTTTGTCTTTGTCTTCTTACCAGTACCGAGAACCGGGGATTATGTCATTAAAGGGGAGCAAAATTGGGCTGGATATGATGGGCATCCAACAAATAGGGGAGAGAGGATTATTTATTCGTGGCGATTTGCGCTATGCCTTTGGCACAGTTGATTACAATAGTAATGGCTCAGGCAGCGCAACCGGGGAGCCTGATTGGTATATCGAAACCCGGGGTCTGGTAGGTAAAGACTGGGGGGTTAAAGGAATGGTGCTTTCGACTTATACGGGACTTGGCTACCGCTTCCTGTTTAATGATGGGCGGGGTATCACCAGCGCTGGAGGCCAATATTATTTTGGCTATCGCCGCGCAAGCAATTATTTTTATTTACCCATGGGAATTATCCATCGCTGTGCCCTCAATAACCATGCGAGGTTGGTTAATACACTCGAATATGACCATCTGCTGGCAGGCAGACAGATTTCCAGATTGTCTGATGGGGGACAAGGAGATTGGGATGCGACGAATACTCAAAGCAGAGGCTATGGCTTGAAGTTGAGTATCATGTACGAAAAAGGCAACTTAGCAATGGGACCCTATATGAGCTATTGGAACATCCGTCAATCTGACATTGTTCCTGCAATCAAAAATGGAAGCCAAGTGTATAAGAATGGCTTCCCAATGGGATGGGTCGAACCGAAAAACAATACCATCGAGTTCGGCTTTAAAATCAGTCAGCAATTCTGAACTCCTATCTTCCTTCACCATCGCGAAGGATGGCTATAACCCCAACTCATTCCACATCATATCTATTTTGGTCTTCACTGCCCCATCCATCACGATAGGAGTGCCCCATACACGCTGCGTTTCGCCCGGCCACTTGTTGGTGGCATCCAGCCCCATCTTGCCGCCCAGTCCCGACACCGGGCTGGCAAAATCAAGGTAATCTATCGGCGTGTTATCCACCAGCAGGGTGTCGCGCACCGGATCGACGCGCGTGGTGATTGCCCAGATCACTTCTTTCCAGTCACGGATGTTTATGTCGTCGTCCACCACGATGATGAACTTGGTGTACATGAACTGGCGCAGATAAGACCAAATGCCGAACATCACGCGCTTGGCGTGCCCGGCATACTGCTTTTTGATACTCACCACCGCCATACGGTACGAACAGCCTTCCGGTGGCAAATAGAAATCCATGATCTCTGGAAATTGTTTTTGCAGCAGCGGCACGAACACTTCGTTCAGCGCCACGCCCAGCACTGATGGTTCATCGGGCGGCTTGCCGGTATAGGTAGTGTGATAGATCGGGTTAGAGCGCATGGTGATGCGCTCTATGGTGAATACGGGAAAATTATCCTGCTCGTTGTAGTAGCCGGTGTGGTCGCCATACGGCCCTTCAAGGGCCGTTTCGTACCCGCCACCTTCCAATGCCATTTCATCGGGATGAATTACGCCTTCCAAAACGATCTCGGCACTGGCCGGTACTTGCAAATCGCTGCCCAGACATTTCACCAATTCGGTCTTGTTGCCGCGCAATAATCCGGCGAACTGATATTCAGAAAGACTATCTGGGACGGGCGTGACCGCGCCAAGTATTGTGGCAGGGTCGGCACCAATGACTACCGCAATAGGAAATGATTTGCCGGGATGTGCCTTGCGCCAGTCCTGAAAATCCAAGGCGCCGCCGCGATGTGCCAGCCAGCGCATGATGACTTTATTTGGCGCGATCACCTGCTGGCGATAAATGCCGAGATTCTGGCGCGGCTTGTTTGGTCCGCGCGTGACCACCAGTCCCCAGGTAATCAGCGGTGCGACATCGCCGGGCCAGCAGGTCTGTATCGGCAACCTATTCAGATCCACTGCGGTACCTTCCCACACGATTTCTTGGCAAGGCGCACTGGATAATACTTTGGGCGCCATATTCAACACCTGCTTTAATACCGGCCATTTTTCCCAGGCATCCTTCAATCCCTTGGGCGGTTCGGGCTCCTTGAGATAAGCCAGCAGCTTGCCCACCTCGCGCAACGCAGCAGTAGATTCTTCACCCATACCCAAGGCCACGCGGCGCGGCGTGCCGAACAAATTTGCCAGGACGGGAATTTTGTTTGGGGGCATGTTGTGCCAGACTGGATTTTCGAACAGGATCGCCGGACCTTGCGCGCGCAATACTCGGTCACAGATTTCGGTCATTTCCAGATACGGTGAAACCGTTGCGGTGACGCGCTTGAGCTCGCCGAGTTTTTCCAGTTGTGCGATGAAATCGCGCAGGTCTTTATATTTCATAGTTTCCTCCCAACCCCTCCCAGCCTCCCCTTCTCAAGGGAGGAGTGGTGCTTCCCCCTGATGAAACTACTAGCCATTCGACTTGGCTATCAAAAAACGATAGCCAAGTCGCCAGTTATGATAAGGGGATTGAGGGAGTTTAATAAAATTTCGCTTCGCCTTCCGGCCTTGTCTTGAATCGCTTGTGTAACCAGAAATATTGTTCCGGCATTTCACGCGCCCGGTCTTCGATAAATTCGTTCACGCGGCGCGTGTCGGCGATGTCATCTCCGCTTGGATAATTCTCCCACACCGGATAGAAGGTCAGCACATATCCTGCTGCTCCTGGCAGTAAACGCGTGATGCATGGCAGAACCTTCGCGCCAGTCATCTGCGCGATACGGGGCACCGAGGTCATGGTCGCGGCAGGCACACCAAAAAAAGGAATGAACGCACCATCCTTGACACCCTGATCCTGGTCCGGCGGATAGATGAATGGCATACCTGCACGCAGACCCTTAAGAATGGGACGCAGGCCCTGCTGTCGCGAATAGAGGCGTTGCCTGCCGAAGCGTATGCGCATCTTCAGCAGCAATTCGGTCAAGTAGCGATTTTTCTGGTTCGCATACATGCATACCGTATCAATATGCTGCGATATCCACGATCCTCCGACATCCATCCCGACAAAGTGTGGCGTGAGCAGGATGGCGGGCTTGCCTTTCACCGCCTCAAAATTTTCCATGCCCTCAATACGAATCAGGCTGCGGATACGCACCGCGCTCGACCACCACAGGATGCTACGTTCGATGAGGCCGCGAGCAAACATCTTGAAATGGTCGCGCACCAAGCGAGCGCGCTGAACATCATTGAGGTCAGGAAAACACAATCGCAGATTGATGGTTGCCACACGCCGCCGCTCCGCAGCCACTGTATAGAGCAGCAAGCCTAATGCATTACCAATCCACACCAGCACGCGGAACGGCAGAAAGTGCATCAGCCATAACAGGAACACTCCTGACCGCACTAGCATGCCTGCTCCCTAGCTGCAGGCGGCTGCACACCGCACGGAATTTTATAGCGGTTATAACTCCACAGGTACTGCGCGGGAGAAATCGCGATCACACGTTCCAGGGCTTGATTGATTTGCAGCGGAACAGATTTGGAAAAATCCAAAGGTAGCGGCTCAACACGCAGCTTGTAACCTTCTCCACGAGGGAGCCGTTCGGCATAGACCAGCAGCACTGCGGCGCCACTACTCTCAGCCAGACGTCCACTCAGTGTCATGGTGTAAGCGGGACGTGCAAAGAAATCCACCCATTCACCTTCGCCCTGGCTGGGTACTTGATCGGGCAATAATCCAATCGCCTCGCCTCGCTTGAGCGCTTTGTAAAGTGCGCGCACACCGCTGACATCGGCCGTTGCCAGGCGTACCAGCCCGCGTTCACGACCATTGCGCATCACTGTTTCGAGCCAGCCTTGCTTGGGGGAGCGATATAGACACGTCACCGGCAGATGCTGCCCTACATATAAGCTGGTTATTTCAAAACAACCCCAGTGTGGCGTGAAGAAAACAATGCCTTTGCCAGAGTTCCGCGCAGCTTCGATATACTTCCAGCCCTCGCAGCTTTGTACTTTAGCGGAGATTTGTTCCAGCGGTCTGCTCCATAACCATGGCAACTCGATGATGCTCTTGCCAGCCTCGGCAATGGTCTGGGTGAGCAGAGTGGCATAGTGGTTTTCATTCGCTGCCAGATGGGAATGGCGCAAGTTTTCGCGGGTGCGTGCCGCGTAGGGCTTGGAGAGAACAAAAATAATGCGCCCGAGCAGCGCGCCCAAGCCGTGCAGCCAACTGAGTGGCAGACTCGCCAGCAGGCGAAAGATCATTTTGAAGAAAAAAGAGGTCATCGGCGGTCAGGCGGACTATTTGATACAATGCGCGCCTTAAATTTTTTATTTGATTAAGCAGAGAACCATGAGCGATTTTTTATTTACATCCGAATCTGTATCCGAAGGCCACCCTGACAAGGTTGCAGACCAAATCTCCGATGCCATCGTTGACGCCATTCTAGCGCAGGATAAGCATTCACGCATTGCCGCTGAGACACTATGCAACACGGGTTTAGTTGTGCTGGCTGGCGAGATCACCACCAGCGCTAATGTCGATTACATCCAGGTGGCACGCGACACGATCAAGCGCATCGGCTATGACAACACCGAATACGGCATCGACTACAAGGGCTGCGCCGTGCTGGTGGCCTACGACAAACAAAGCCCGGATATTGCGCAAGGTGTGAACAAAGCCTATGACGACGGCCTCGGTCAAGGCGCGGGCGATCAGGGCCTGATGTTCGGTTATGCCTGCGATGAAACCCCGACGTTGATGCCGCTGGCGATTTATTTGGCGCACCGCGTGGTGGAACGCCAGGCGCAATTGCGCCGCGATGGCCGCCTGAACTGGCTGCGTCCCGATGCCAAATCACAGGTGACAATACGCTATGTGGACGGCAAGCCGCACTCCATCAATACCGTAGTGCTCTCTACTCAGCACGCACCCGAAATGTCGTTGGCCGCAATACGCGAAGCTGCAATTGAAGAAATCATCAAACCGGTATTGCCGAAAGAACTGATCAAGGGCGACATCAATTATTTGGTCAACCCGACCGGACGCTTCGTTATCGGCGGCCCGCAGGGCGATTGCGGCCTGACCGGACGCAAGATCATCGTCGATACCTACGGCGGCGCAGCCCCGCATGGTGGTGGCGCGTTCTCCGGCAAAGATCCGTCCAAGGTAGATCGCTCTGCGGCGTATGCCGGTCGCTATGTCGCCAAGAACATTGTCGCTGCAGGCCTGGCCAGCAAATGTCTGGTACAAATTTCCTACGCGATCGGCGTGGCTAAGCCGACCAGCGTAATGGTGGACACTTATGGCACCGGCAAAATTTCCAACGAACAAATGACCGAACTGGTATTGCGCCATTTCGACCTGCGTCCTAAAGGAATCGTGCAAATGCTCGACTTGCTGCGCCCGATCTATCAGAAGACCGCCGCCTATGGACACTTCGGTCGTGAAGAGCCGGAGTTTACTTGGGAGGCAACCGACAAGGCAGCAGCTTTGCGCGCCGATGCGGGGATATAATTTCAACATGTTGGGTAAGTCAGGCATAGCTGTAACCCACCAAACCAAGTGTTAAATTGAATGGTGGGTTACGCGCTACGCTAACCCCACCCTGTATGGACTTATCCACCCTCCGAGGGGTGCTGCAACGGGCTAGTTAGCATTTCCCCGTCAGGCTCGGAGCAAGTGGCACACGTTTTAACCGCACCCATTCATTAACTTTTAGATGAATGGAGCTTGGTCATGAACGCTGTTACAAAACAATTCACCGATTACAAAGTCGCCGATATGTCCCTGGCTGCATGGGGACGCAAGGAACTTGCGATTGCCGAAATCGAAATGCCCGGCCTGATGGCAATCCGCAAGGAATTCACGGTTACGCAACCGCTGCGTGGCGCACGCATCACCGGCTCGTTGCACATGACCATCCAGACCGGTGTGCTGATCGAGACACTGAAAGCCCTCGGTGCGGAAGTGCGCTGGGCCTCCTGCAATATCTACTCGACCCAGGATCACGCTGCCGCCGCGATCGCCGCGACCGGCACGCCAGTGTTTGCCTACAAAGGTGAAACGCTGACCGAATACTGGGACTACACCCACCGCATTTTCGAATGGGCGAATGGCGGCCTATCTAATATGATTCTGGATGATGGCGGGGATGCCACCTTATTGTTGCATCTGGGCGCACGTGCAGAAAACGACGCATCGTTGTTAAGCAAGCCAGGTTCAGAAGAAGAGACCTGTTTGTTTGCTTCGATCAAGGCCAAGCTGGCGATAGATAAAAAATGGTATTCCACGCGCCTTGCCGCAATCAAGGGCGTCACCGAAGAAACCACTACCGGCGTACATCGTCTGTATCAGATGCATGAGCGCGGTGAATTGAAATTTCCGGCAATCAACGTGAACGATTCCGTCACCAAGTCCAAGTTCGACAATCTGTATGGCTGCCGCGAATCTCTGGTAGATGCGATCAAGCGCGCCACTGACGTAATGGTGGCCGGCAAGATCGCCGTGGTGGCAGGCTATGGCGACGTCGGCAAAGGCTCGGCGCAAGCGCTGCGTGCTCTATCGGCGCAGGTCTGGGTAACCGAGATCGACCCGATCTGCGCGCTGCAAGCCGCAATGGAAGGTTACCGTGTCGTGACCATGGACTACGCCTGCGAGCATGGCGACATTTTCGTCACCGCCACGGGTAATTATCATGTCATCACCCACGAGCATATGAAGAACATGAAAAACCAGGCCATCGTATGCAACATCGGCCACTTCGATAACGAGATCGATGTCGCCTCGCTCAAGCAATACCAATGGGACAACATCAAGCCGCAAGTTGATCACGTCATTTTTCCTGATGGTAAAAAAATCCTGCTGTTGGCCGAAGGCCGTTTGGTGAATCTGGGTTGCGGTACCGGCCATCCGTCCTACGTGATGTCCTCTTCGTTCGCCAACCAAACCATCGCGCAGATCGAACTATTCACCCGTAACAAGGATTATCCTGTCGGCGTGTACACCTTGCCCAAGCATCTGGATGAGAAAGTCGCGCGTTTGCAACTGACCACGCTGAATGCACAGCTGAGCACGCTGACCGACCAGCAGGCCGCTTACATCAGCGTACCCAAGGAAGGTCCGTACAAGGCCAACCACTACCGCTACTAAAAGCAATATGGCCTCCGCCCGTAATGAGTTCGTCGATTATGTGGTGGGGCTCAGGGCCGGATGGGCGGCGGTATCGGTGCGCAAGATGTTCGGTGGTTATGGGTTATACCGTGATGGTTTGATGTTCGCGTTGATCGTTTCGGATGAGTTATTCTTCAAAACCGACGCCGACACCGTGGCACAATTCGAGCAAGAAGGCTGCCATCCGTTCGTTTACACCAGCCAGACACGAACCGTGCAGATGTCATACTGGTCAGCGCCAGCAACAAGCCTTGATGCGCCCGCCGTGATGGGCGAGTGGTGTCTATCGGCTTTTGGCGCGGCATTGCGAGCGCAGGCTGCCAAAGCGGGCAAAATCGGGAAAGGAAAACGCAAATGAAACTGCAATTTGAGCTGCTGTTAATCTGGATACTCAATGCACTCGCCTTGATCGCGGTGGCGAACTTCGTGCCGGGCATCCACGTGGAAGGTTTCACCGCCGCGCTGATTGCGGCGTTTTTTCTGGGACTGGTCAATACGCTGATCCGTCCCTTGCTATTGCTGCTCACCCTGCCGGTCACATTGCTCACATTGGGACTGTTCATTTTTATCATCAACGGACTGCTGTTCTGGTTCGTCGGTTCGGTGTTGCGCGGCTTTGTCGTAGATGGTTTCTGGTATGGCGTATTAGGCGCGGTGCTATACAGTATTTTTTCGTGGGCGCTGTCCGCAGCAGCCGCGCAATTGTTAAGAAAGCAATGAACAAACCACTTTTCAGTTTCGAGTTTTTCCCGCCCCAAACCGCAGAGGGGGTGGAAAAGCTTGCCGCCACGCGCAAGCAACTGGCGCTGCTCAAGCCGGAATTTTTTTCGGTAACTTTCGGCGCGGGCGGCTCCACGCAAGACCGTACGCTGCAAACCATACGAGAGATTAAGGCCGAAGGTCACAACGCCGCACCGCACCTGTCGTGCATCGGGTCTACCCGCGAAAACATCGGTACTCTGTTGCACGCCTACAAAAATATGGGCATCAAGCGCATCGTCGCACTGCGCGGCGATTTGCCCTCGGGCATGGGCAGCATCGGCGAATTCCAGTATGCCAACGAGCTGGTATCATTTATTCGCGCGCAAACCGGAGATCACTTTCACATCGAGGTGGCGGCTTATCCTGAATATCACCCACAATCTAAATCACCGCGTGATGACCTGCTTAACTTCAAGCGCAAAATTGATGCAGGCGCAGATTCCGCGATTACCCAATACTTTTTCAATGCCGACAGTTATTTTTATTTCATTGATGAATGTCGTAAGCAAGGCATCACTGTTCCCATCGTGCCGGGCATTATGCCTATCGTGAAATTCGCCCAACTGGCACGCTTCTCCGATGCATGTGGCGCAGAAATTCCGCGCTGGATGCGTCGTAAACTGGAGGGCTATGGTGATGATAGTGCCGCAATCATGGCCTTCGGCCTTGAAGTAATGGCACAACTATGCGAACGCTTGCTGGCAGGCGGCGCACCTGGCTTGCATTTTTACACGCTTAACCAAGCCGCCCCCACGTTGGCAATCTGGCAACGGTTGGGAATATAATTATTACCGATAGAATTGCTTTGAAGTGGTTAATTCTTCGTCTTGGCAGCCATTCATAAAACCGGATAATCGGTATACCCCTTAGGATCCGGCGTATAGAACGTATTCATGTCGGGCGCATTCAATGCCGCGCCGGTTTTCCAGCGAGTCACCAGATCGGGGTTGGCGAGGAAAGGTTTTGCTACAGCGATAAGATCACATTTCCCCGCCGCCAGATCGCTTTCGGCGCGTGCGGCATCGTAGCCACCTGAGAGGATCAGCTTACCCTGGAACACATTACGGAACGTCGTCTTCATTGAGGCAGGGACTGGTGGTGCGCCCATCGATGAATGATCGACCAGATGAATGTAGGCCAGCCCGCGTATATTGAGTTGTTGCGCAATGTAGGTGTAATCAGCTTCCATCGCGTCATATAACGGCATGTCATTAAACACCCCGAATGGCGACAGCCGTATCCCGACCTTGTCCTTACCAATTGCCTTGATTACCGCATCGGCTACTTCGAGAACAAAGCGTGCGCGGTTTTCTATCGAGCCTCCATAGCGATCAGTGCGTTGATTTGAATTCGGGCGGATGAATTGCTCGAGCAAATAGCCATTCGCTCCATGCAGTTCTACTCCGTCAAAGCCCGCTGCCATCGCATTCTTTGCGGCCTGCGCAAATTCTTCGATAGCGGTCTTGATGTCGGCCTCGGTCATTGCTTGTGGTATAGGGTGAGGTTTCATCCCTTCGGCGTCGGTATACATTTCGCCGTCAGCTCTTATTGCGGACGGCGCCAGAATACGTGCGCCCGCAGGCAGATTAAGCTCATGGCCGACGCGTCCGCAGTGCATAAACTGAATAAATATTTTAGTGCCCTGGGCGTGGACAGCATCGGTAATACGCTTCCATCCCGCCACCTGGGCTGCGGAAAAATTGCCCGGTATGCGCGGATAACCCAAGCCATTCGGCGACGGGGATGTCCCCTCGGTAATGATGAGCCCCGCAGATCCGCGCTGCGCATAGTATTCTGCCATTAGTTCGTTGGGGATATTTCCGATGGCCCGACTGCGCGTCATCGGTGCCATGACCAGATGATTTTGCAGGGTGAGCGAGCCCAGTGTGGTTTTTGCAAACAGCAGCGACATGTTTTTTTCCTTCAGGTAACTTTTGGCTAGAACGAAATTTTTACACCGGCATATACCCCTTTATCGAGGATGGCATCCGGTTGAGTCGTAAGGCCGAAGCTAACTCTCCGATAACCTGCATAGACCGTAGACGAGGGTATCACTTCATATTCCACTCTGGTTACTATTTCAGAATAGCGGTTTGCATCGCCAAAGGTAACGATATTCGGTGATAAATATACTTCTCCAACGATGCCCATGCGCGGAATGGGAGACGGCGAATAACGAACCATGGCACCCAGCGCCAACGCCGAAGCTTTGCTATTAACGGGATTACCCCCCCTTACTTTGGCAACCAAGCCCTTGATACCGATACCGACAGACAACCCCGGAACCTTACTACCAATATCATCCTTCACTATCACGCCAAAATCACTGAGCAGATTATTTTTATCTACATACAGAAGACCGAGATGGAATTCGGTTTTTCCAAGAGGATCCCGGCCCAAAGAAGACTTGTATTGAACTTGGGCGCTGGTATCGCGCAGATTGATATCGATAGCGTCCGCCCATGCGGCGGTACTGACGCAGATACTCAACAGGGAAATTGCAACAACATGATGGGGACGCAACAACATAACTTCACTCCTTTTAAAAATAATTGAGATAGGGTTGATTGTAACTTCTAAATTGCGCATTCATCATTTCTGACGGGTTGATAATCAAACGCTGTATCCCCTTCGACTACATTTTCACCGATCTGAATATTTTTGAAATCAAACAGCTTGCCATCCAGCAAGTGTGACGGGGCGGCGTTTTGCATCGCGGTAAAAATAGTCTGGGTACGTCCCGGATACTCGCGTTCCCATGCAGTGAGCATTTCCTTGATGTTCTGGCGTTGCAGATTTTCCTGCGCACCACACAGATTGCAGGGAATGATAGGAAATTCCATAGTGCGGGCATAGCGAGCGATATCTTTTTCCGCGCAATAAGCCAGCGGCCGGATGACGATGTGGCCACCTTTGTCGGTGACCAGCTTGGGCGGCATGGCCTTGAGTTTGCCGCCGAAGAACATGTTCAGGAATAGCGTTTCAATCATGTCATCGCGATGGTGCCCCAGCGCGATTTTATTTGCTCCCAGCTCACTTGCTACGCGGTAGATAATGCCGCGCCGTAACCGTGAACAAAGCGAGCAGGTGGTTTTTCCTTCGGGGATTTTTTCCTTTACGATGGAATAGGTATCCTGAGTTTCGATATGATATTCAACGCCGAGCCGTTCAAGATAATTGGGCAATACTTCAACCGGAAAACCGGGTTGCTTCTGGTCAAGATTCATCGCGACGATGCGAAAATCGACAGGCGCACGCTTGCGCAGAGTGAGTAAAATATCCAGCAGAGTGTAAGAATCCTTACCACCGGAAAGGCACACCATCACACTGTCGCCGTCTTCGATCATATTAAAATCGGCAACTGCTTTGCCCACCTGATGTTCCAGGCGTCCTTTGAGCCGGTTGAAATTAGTAGAGTGATGCTCGAAATGTATGGGTTGGATAATGGCGTTCATTGTTCAGGTTGTTTAAAAATTGGGGCTCGAATGATAATTCCCGCCAATTCTACCAGCCATGCTTTGTGGGGAATACAGCTATTAAGGATAAGTGCTAATCCAAAAGGGATGGGGGTCGAGTCGCCGCTGGCAAAGTGATAGTATTCGGCCTAGTGAAACAGATGACTGTATTAATGGGTGAACAAACCAAACAACACCGAGTTGCCGGTAATAATCTAGGATATTGATGAGCACTGACCTGCAATTCGGCAGCGGCCGTGATCGGGAATTTATTTTTACAGAAAAAGATTTCGCGCGTGTATGCCGATTGATTTATGAGCATGCCGGTATTTCACTCAAGTCCTCCAAGCAGGACATGGTGTATAGCCGATTGGTACGCCGACTGCGGGCGAATGGTATCGATAACTTTCGTGATTACCTGGTGTTACTGGAAAGCAATAACCAGATTGAATGGGAGGCCTTCGTCAATTCGCTCACCACCAACTTGACTTCCTTTTTTCGTGAACCGCACCATTTTCCCGTATTGGCTGAATATGCCCTTAAACACAAAGGGCACCACCCACTTGCCCTGTGGTGCGCGGCGGCTTCAACTGGGGAAGAGCCGTACTCCATGGCGATGACACTGGTAGATACGTTTGGCAGTTTCGCGCCCCCTGTTTCCATTGTCGCCACTGATCTGGATACGAATGTGCTTACCAAAGCGGAAGCTGGAGTTTATCCGATTGAGCGTGTTGAAAAACTGGCCGCCGATGTAGTGAAGCGTTTCTTCCTCAAGGGGACGGGGATGCAGTCAGGTTTTGTGCGGGTAAGACCGGAATTGCGCGCCATGATTACTTTTCGTCCGTTGAATTTGCTCGGAGATAGTTGGCCCATTCATGGTCCGCTGGATGCGATTTTTTGCCGCAATGTGATGATCTACTTTGATAAGGAGACGCAACTCAAAATTTTGCAAAGATTCGCGCCATTACTGCGATCCCAAGGACTGCTTTTTGCCGGACATTCGGAAAATTTTCATAATGCCGCGCATTTGTTTAAATTGCGCGGAAAAACGGTATATGAATTGGCTAAACCAAATACTCATGAGCAACTCTAATTCAAACAATCTGCTTACATCAATGCAAGAGGAATGGAAAGTTTGCTATGACTGAACATGGCTTCGAAGAAACTCTCTCGCCACACTTGTACTTTGACCGCGAGCATAATTCAGATGCGGCAAAAATATTACCGGGGGAATATTACGCCACCGGGCGAGAGATGGTTTTGGTGACCGTGCTGGGCTCCTGTGTGTGTGCTTGTATACGTGACAAAGTCAGCGGAATCGGTGGCATGAATCATTTCATGTTGCCCGATAGTGGCCAGGATCGTAGTAATCCGCTGGGAGAGTCGGCGCGCTACGGCGTGTATGCGATGGAAATATTGATTAACCAATTGCTCAAGATGGGTGCGAAACGCAACCATTTTGAAGCAAAAGTATTTGGCGGTGGTTCGGTGCTGCGCGGTTTTACGGTGGCCAATGTCGGCGAGCGAAATGCAGAGTTTGTATTGCAGTTTCTCAAGACAGAAAAAATTGCAGTCGCTGCGCAGGATTTGCTCGATATTTATCCACGTAAAGTATATTACTTCCCCAGCACCGGCTTGGTCCGCGTGAAAAAATTGAAGAATGTGCATAACGATACAATTATCAACCGCGAAACTGAATACAAGGCGCGCTTGCATTATTCCA
>JANYHX010000322.1 GCA_025362155.1 Gallionella sp.
TGCGGCCTTCCTGCCGCGCATCACCTTGGTCGGCAGCGCCGGCACCGCCAGCCGCAACTTGAATGGCTTGTTCGATGCGGGTAATGGCGCGTGGAGTTTTCAACCGTCCATCAGCGTGCCGTTGTTCGATGCCGGACGCACGTCTGCCAACGTGGATCTCGCCGAGGCGCGCAAAGTGATCGCTGTTGCGCAATATGAAAAAGCCATACAGCAAGCTTTCCGCGAAGTGGCTGATCTGTTGAACGCGAGCGATAAACTCACCGGGCAGCTTGCCGCACAAGCAGCCAATTCGCGGGCGCAGAACGAGCGATTGCACCTGGTCGAAGCACGCTTCAAGGTGGGTATCGTCAGTCATCTGGAAGTGCTGGATGCCCAGCGCGAAGCTTATGCCGCGGAACAGTCAGAAGTACAAGTACGCCGCGCCTGGCTTACTGTAGCCACGCAACTTTACAAGGCGCTGGCGGGAGAAAGCGAAAATTCCGCCCAGGGAAAAACTCAAGAGGGCGCCGGCAAATGATAATTGAAACACAGTTATCCGTAGGGTGGATCAAGGCGTATCGTGCCGTATCCACCCTGCCGCTAATGGATAATTTGGGTTAACTACGGGATATAGGATGATAGTTGCAACGGAAACCAAAACCGCCAGCGAACAGACTCGCGCACGCTTGCTGGATGCCGCACGCGAGGTGTTTTCACAACACGGATTTCAGGACGCGACCGTGCGCGAGATTTGCCGCCGTGCCGAGGCGAATGTCGCGGCGGTGAACTATCACTTCGGCAGCAAGGACGGCTTGCTTGCCGAAGCATTGAACTTTGCATCGCTTGCCGCGTTGCAAAAAGCCAATGTCCAGGCCGACGAATGCCCCAGGAAGCGTCTGCGGATGTTCATCCACGATTTCATGTTGATGTTGCTTGATGAAAAGAATCCTTCCTCGCAATGCCGGATGATGGCGCGCGAACTGGCCGACCCCACACCCGCGCTGGACAAGATCGTGCGCGAAGCCATTGCGCCCCTGCACGAATTCCTGGGCAAGCTGGTGCGCGAAATCGTTGGCGTCAAAGCCAGCGAAGCCGAGTTGCGCCGATATGTGCACAGCATCCTCGGCCAGTGCCTATTTTACCGGCATTCACAGCCGGTGTTGCAACGCCTGCACCCCAGGCTGCGCTACGATCACAAGGAGATCGTAGCAATAGCAGAACACATCGCAGATTTTTCATTAGAGGGACTAAAGCGGAAAGCAAAAAAATCCGGCTAGACTGCTGGCCTGTTGGATTACAATCTTCACTATCCAGCAAGCCGGAATCCACAATGCAACAACTTATCCTTACCCGTCCTGACGACTGGCACCTGCATCTGCGCGATGGTGCGCTGATGCAATCGGTCGTAACGGATACCGCGCGGCAATTCGCGCGCGCCATCGTGATGCCCAATCTCCGGCCGCCAGTCACCACCACTGAGCAGGCGCAAGCTTATCGCGCGCGCATCCTTGCCGCGTTGCCAATGGGTACGGAATTCGAGCCGTTGATGACGCTGTATCTCACCGACAACACTACCGCTGATGAAATCAAGCGCGCCAAACAACGCGGTATGATCCATGCGGTCAAATTGTATCCAGCTGGCGCGACCACCAATTCCGATGCGGGCGTGACCGACATCCGCAAGGCCTATCCCGCGCTGGAAGAGATGCAGCGCTGCGGCATGCCGCTGCTGGTGCATGGCGAAGTCACTGACCCGGCAGTAGATGTATTTGACCGGGAGGCGGTGTTCATCGAGCGGGTGATGATTCCGTTGCTGCGCGACTTGCCGCAATTGCGCGTGGTGTTCGAACACATCACCACCCGGGACGCGGTGCAGTTTGTGATCAACGCGCCTAGCCACATCGCTGCGACCATCACCGCGCATCACCTGCTGTATAACCGCAACGCCATGTTCAAGGGCGGCATGCGCCCGCATTACTACTGCCTGCCGGTGTTGAAACGCGAAGTGCATCGCGAGGCATTGGGCAAAGCAGCCATCAGCGGCAATCCGAAATTCTTCCTCGGCACCGACAGCGCACCGCAT
>JANYHX010000327.1 GCA_025362155.1 Gallionella sp.
ATCCAGCCGGCATGGCGGCCCATCACTTCGAGGACGAACACCTTGGTCGAGGTCTTGGCCATGGAACACACATCGTAGCTGGCTTCCAGCGTTGAGATGGCGATGTATTTCGCTACCGAGCCGAAGCCGGGGCAGCAGTCGGTAATCGGCAAGTCATTGTCCACGGTCTTGGGGACATGGATGGCCTGCACCGGGTAACCCAGTTTTTCGGAAAGCTGCGAGATCTTGTAGCAGGTGTCGGCGGAGTCGCCGCCGCCGTTGTAGAAGAAGTAGCCGATGTTGTGCGCCTTGAAGACTTCGATCAGGCGCTCGTATTCGCGCTTGTTGGCTTCCAGGCTTTTGAGCTTGTAGCGGCAGGAACCGAATGCGCCGGAGGGTGTGTAACGCAGGGAGGAGATGGCTTTGGCAGATTCCTTGGTGGTGTCGATCAGCTCTTCGGTCAGTGCGCCGATGATGCCGTTACGGCCGGCATACACCTTGCCGATCTTGTCCTTGTGTTTGCGCGCGGTCTCAATGACCCCGCAGGCAGAGGCATTAATGACTGCAGTGACACCGCCGGATTGCGCATAAAAAGCATTCTTTTTCGACATACACTTTCTCCCTGATGTTGAAATATGGTGCTAAGAACTTCCTTCGCCCTGCATGATTGCTATGATTTCAAAGGATGAATCTTACGATATTTTTAGAGAGGAGCGAAGTAAAGTATCGCTTCGCTATATATCCAGACGGGATAGGCGGACTGCGTGGCAACAACTTTTTGTTGCGCGTTTAAGCGGGGGAGCGGTTTAAAAAACACGGAATTTTTACGCGACATTGATCAACTCTTTCAGTACTTCATAACTGAATTATGTCACGCTGCTCGCGGATGAATTACCCAGGATGGGACGGCTATAATATGGCCACGTTACGAATGTCGCAGGCCACCCCGGACACAATAATTTTATCCCCGTCGCAGATATATATTTTGTCGAGCTTGATACTCGAGGAAGGATAAATGTCACAGTAGGGTATCTCGAGAACCGCTATGGCCTTCTGTCCCCGGTATATGATAACTTTATGACTATTGATGTTAGACCAATTCGTGGTGTTATCTAAATCGGCACAAGAACCCCACGCCAATGAACTCGTTAATCCGTAGACCAGCAAAATAAGAAGGCAGGCGATCTTTCTCATATTTCCCCCTGACTTAACACTCAATCTGAACTCCCACCGTGGAAGGCCTTTTAAGAAGCACTTTGCACACGGAACAAGTTGAGTATGTCTTGTTTTCTGCCCGTTAAATCAGCTTGGATATTGTATATCAAGTAGAAGCTTTAACGCATCCAAAAACAATATTATTGAGACCAGATTAGACGCTTTATTTTGATTAAGCACAAGTGCTCTTTGCAGAACAAAACTGGTAGAGGCGGGAGCGTTTTGAAGTTGTTAATATAAGCCAAAAAAACAGGGCGAAAACTACATCGCCCTGTTTTTTGTTCTGTAATTTTAGTGGTTATAGCAGCGGGACGATCATCAGCGCAACGATATTGATGATCTTGATCAGCGGATTTACAGCGGGCCCAGCAGTGTCCTTGTAAGGATCACCTACTGTGTCGCCAGTGACCGCAGCCTTGTGTGCTTCCGACCCTTTACCGCCGAAGTTGCCTTCTTCGATATATTTCTTGGCGTTATCCCAAGCGCCACCGCCGGCGGTCATCGAGATTGCCACGAAAATGCCGGTGATGATAGTGCCGACCAGTACGCCGCCGAGTGCTTGTGCGCCCAGAGTCAAACCCACTATCAACGGTACAGCAATGGGTAATAATGAAGGCACGATCATTTCTTTAATCGCAGCCTTGGTCAACATATCCACGCAGGTCCCATATTGCGGTTTGCCGGTACCTTCCATGATGCCGGGAATTTCCTTGAATTGACGGCGCACTTCCACCACCACTGAACCGGCGGCGCGTCCAACAGCTTCCATGCCCATTGCGGCAAACAGATAAGGCACCATGCCGCCGATAAACAGACCAATGATGACCATGTGGTTGGATAGATCGAAGGTTGTGACCACATCGCCCATCTTGGCCTGCAGGGCGTGGGTGTAGTCGGCGAACAGCACCAGTGCGGCCAGGCCAGCGGAGCCAATGGCGTAGCCTTTGGTAACAGCTTTGGTGGTATTGCCTACCGCGTCCAGCGCGTCAGTGATTTTACGCACGTCCGGCGGCAATTTGGACATTTCGGCGATCCCGCCAGCGTTATCGGTAATCGGACCATAGGCATCCAGTGCCACAATGATGCCGGCCATGGACAGCATTGAGGTCGCGGCGATGGCGATGCCATACAGGCCGCC
>JANYHX010000039.1 GCA_025362155.1 Gallionella sp.
AAAAAGGACATCTCTATCGCCATGCATTACCTCAACCATCGACCCAGAAAGTGCCTCGGCTTCAAAACACCTCACGAGGTTTTTTGGAAGAAGCTACACTCGCGTCATAACGCGGTTGCACTTCAGACTTGAATCCGCCAAGGTGTTTTTACACCGACGAACGGTTAAATCAGAGGGATGAGTGGTTGCCATGCAAAATGACCTCCTTCACCACTTAAAGCCAGCTGGCTTGAGGATAAAAATTATGGGGACGTCGCCGCAGAGTGAAGTAGGACACCCATTTCTAACGATGAGAATTAGTGAACTCGCCGCTGGTATAATTGATCCATCAAAAATTCCGGGACTATAGGGAAATGAAAACTTCGATTTCAATGATTTTTCTTGTGTTGCTACTTGGTGGCTGCAGCAAACAAAGCGCAGCTGAGCGCGAGGCGCTGGATAAAGCCAAGCCGGGTTATCAGGTGGCAAGAAATTTCTGTTCGCAATGTCATACCCTACCTTTTGCCGACCAGCATCCCCCAGCCGCATGGCCCTATGTCGTATCCCGTATGGAAAGCTATATGGAAGCAGCTCATAGACGCATGCCCAATTCAAGCGAACGTGAAGCAATCATTGGGTATTTCCAAAGTAAGTGACGGAATAAGCGCTGGGAATGCTGACCTTCTGATTCCCGCTTGACAGATTCCGCCTACAACTGTTTAAATGCGCGCTGTTCATTTGCTGAACGCACCCCCATGTTCGACGACACTACCAGCTACGGTTTGCTCAAGACTCTGGAACATAACCCCAGCCTTTCGCAAAGAGATTTGGCGAAACGCTTGGGTATCAGCCTGGGCAAAGTCAATTTCTGCCTGAACGCGCTGGTCGAAAAAGGCTGCCTGAAAGTCAATAATTTCCGCAACAGCGACAACAAGCTCGCGTACGCCTACCTACTTACCCCGCGCGGAGCCGAAGAAAAGGCGCGCATCACCGTCCATTTTCTTCAATACAAAATGCAAGAATACGAGCAGTTGCGCTCAGAGATTAAAACGCTGAAGCGCGAAGCCAAACAAACCGGCCTGCTTGAAAATGTTCATCCATAGCTACACAAAAACGGAACGCACATGATTAATTCCTCACTTGCCCGAAAAGGCATCATCCTCGCTGGTGGCTCTGGCACACGTTTACACCCGGTGACCTTGGCGGTATCCAAACAACTGCTGCCGATTTACGACAAGCCCATGATTTACTATCCGCTGTCCACCTTAATGCTGGCGGGGATACGCGATATCCTGATTATTTCCACACCGCAGGACACACCGCGCTTCACGCAATTGTTGGGAGACGGCAGCGCCTGGGGACTGAATCTGCAATATGCCGTGCAACCTTCGCCGGACGGCTTGGCACAGGCTTTCATCATCGGGCATGATTTCATTGGCAACCACCCTTCTGCGCTGGTGCTGGGCGACAATATTTTTTACGGGCATTCTTTCCAGCATCAATTGGCCAACGCGGCACAGCGCGTAACCGGCGCGACCGTATTTGCCTATCATGTGCGCGACCCGGAACGTTATGGCGTGGTGGAGTTCGATGCACAGGGCCACGCAATTTCATTGGAAGAAAAGCCCGCGCAACCCAAATCCAATTATGCTGTCACCGGCCTTTATTTTTACGACAATAGTGTGGTGAATTTTGCCGCCAATCTCAAACCTTCCCCGCGCGGCGAACTGGAAATCACCGATCTGAATCGCATCTACATGGAGCAAGGCACATTGTCCGTTGAAATTATGGGGCGCGGCTATGCATGGCTGGATACCGGCACGCACGAATCATTACTGGAAGCCAGCCAGTTTATCCAGACCATCGAACATCGCCAAGGACTCAAGATCGCCTGCCCGGAAGAAATCGCTTATCACAAGGGATTTATCAATGCCGCACAACTGGAGAAGCTCGCCGCACCGCTGCTCAAGAGCGGCTATGGCGCTTACCTGATGGGTGTGCTTAAAGAAAAGGATCTGACAGAATGAAGCTGATCAAAACTGCCATCCCCGATCTGCTGATCATCGAACCCAAAGTATTTGGCGATGATCGCGGTTTCTTTTTTGAAAGCTTCAATCGGCGCAGGTTTGCCGAACAAACTGGACGCGATGTGGATTTCGTCCAGGACAATCACTCGCGCTCCGCAAAAAATGTGCTGCGCGGATTGCATTATCAAATTCAACACCCGCAGGCAAAACTGGTGCGTGTAGTGCAAGGTGCAGTGCTTGATGTAGCCGTAGATATCCGGAAAAATTCACCTACGTTCGGCCAGCATGTAAGCACGGAATTATCAGCAGAAAATAAAGTCATGCTGTGGATACCGGAAGGTTTTGCGCATGGCTTTCTTACTCTTACAGAAACCGCAGAGTTTTTGTACAAGACCACCGATTACTGGTTTCCGGAACACGAGCGCTGCATACGCTGGGATGATCCAACCATCGCGGTAAATTGGAAGTTGAAAGCCGCACCCCTCGTTTCCGTTAAAGACGTGCAAGGAAAAAGCTTGGGCACAGCGGAATTGTTTACATGATTAATACGGCTACCAATCAGACTACGATCATTATCAAGGCAATCAGGGCAGAGTCCATAATTGGAGAGGCCATTGAGCTCAGCTTAAAAGTTTTGCTCAGGAATGCCGGTTGATGTGGAATTTACTGAAGCCCTTGTGGGCATTTCGCGGCTTTATCTTAGGCAGCGTCAAGCGCGAATTCCAGTTCAAATACCGCAATTCTATGCTCGGAATAGCGTGGACAATAATAAACCCATTAGCCATGATCATCATCTATACGGTGATCTTTTCCAAAATCATGCATGCCAAATTACCGGGTGTCGATAGCACGTTTGCTTACAGCATCTACCTATGCGCGGGTGTGCTCACTTGGGGATTATTCGCAGAAATCGTTAGCCGTGCACAAAACACTTTCATTGAACATGCCAATCTACTCAAGAAATTGAGTTTCCCGCGGATTTGTTTACCTGTCATCGTAGTTACCACGGCTCTATTGAATTTCTCAATTGTATTTGGTCTATTCAGTATTTTTTTGCTGATTTCCGGCACCTTCCCTGGTATCGTTTATTTGGCCTTATTGCCTGTACTTGCCATCCTGATCGCTTTTGCTATAGGCTTGGGCATTAGTCTTGGAGTACTTAATGTATTCTTCAGGGACGTGGGTCAACTCTTCGGTCTCGTCCTTCAGTTCTGGTTCTGGGGCACCCCCATTGTTTATCCAATCAGTATCCTGCCCGAATCCGTCCGCTTCTTGATGGGCTTTAACCCAATGGCAAGCCTTATAGTTGCTTTCCAAGATATTCTTGTGGCTGGGCGATGGCCGGCGTGGCAAAGTTTGTTGCCAGCAACCATTCTTGCTATTGCCATGTGCGCCTTTGGTATGCACCTTTTTCGTAAACATGCAGGCGAACTGGTGGATGAACTCTAATGGGCACGATCACCGTCACCAATCTAGGCAAGGCCTACAAACAATATCCCAATCGCTGGTCGCGACTGGTGGAATGGCTCGTGCCTTTTAGCAAACCCCGCCATCAACTCAAATGGGTATTGCAGGACCTCAATTTCAAGGTTAATGCGGGTGAGGCAATTGGCATCATCGGTATTAACGGAGCGGGCAAAAGTACCTTGCTCAAAATGATTACTGGCACCACCCAGCCCTCCTCTGGCAGCGTCAGTATCACCGGCCATGTAGCGGCACTGCTGGAGTTGGGCATGGGTTTCCATGCCGATTTTACCGGGCGGCAAAATGCCGTGATGGCTGGACAACTATTAGGGATGAGCGTTGAGGAAATCTCCAAGCTGATGCCAGAGATCGAAGCCTTTGCCGAGATTGGCGAATACATGGATCAGCCGTTGCGGGTGTATTCCAGCGGTATGCAAATGCGCGTAGCGTTTAGTGTTGCAACGGCGCGTCGACCAGATGTGCTGATTGTCGATGAAGCATTATCAGTGGGTGATGCTTATTTTCAGCATAAAAGTTTTGAGCGCATTCGTGAATTCCGCAGACTGGGCACTACGCTGCTGATCGTCTCACACGACAGGCAGGCCATACAATCCATTTGCGATCGCGCTATCTTATTAGACTCAGGAAGACTTGCGAAGGAAGGCGCTCCGGAGACTGTGATGGATTACTATAATGCCCTGCTCGCCGACAGGAATGGTCAGAACGTCGTGCAGGAGATTCGTGACGATAATCGAGTGGTGACAATATCCGGTACGGGTGAAGCTACGATAGACGACGTCGCGTTGTTTAATGGCAGGGACGAGCGGGTCAATATGATAGACGTCGGTGCCTCGGTGTCGCTATTGGTCAAGATATCGGTGCATGCACCGATCCCAAGGATAGTTATCGGATATATGATCAAGGATCGTTTTGGGCAAGCAATGTTTGGTACT
>JANYHX010000046.1 GCA_025362155.1 Gallionella sp.
AATCAGAAACGTGCTGAAGTATTGCGGATCGACAGGCTTCCAAGAAATTTTAATTTGCGTCTGTGACGATTCCACCATGATCTTTTCCAATGGCGGCGGAATATACTTTAATGCGGTGCCATTCACCGTTTCGCTTTTCGGTCCTACAAACCCATAGGGAGTTTCTCCGGCTACGCGGTAAAAAAATTTCTTGTCTGCTTCCAAGCCCGTGTCTGTGTATTGAGTGGTAGTACGGGTCGCGATCTGGATGAAGCCGGTGTTTTCAGTCAGCGACCGGTATATCCGGTATTGTTTGACATAAGGCAGCACCGGGGCCGCCCAATGTAATTCGATGGCATGTACCGCCGCCTTTGTTGCCAGCTGCACTGGGGCAGTAGGTTGGTATAGCGTGGTGAAAATTTGCACGCGATTATTGCCATGCTCTGCAATGGCGAAAGTCGCATCCCCTGTAGCGGTCATTGCCACGGGTTCATCCAATTCCCCCATGCCATTTCCGCTGGTGGCAAAGGAACGGACATATTTTCCGCTGTGGGTAAAAACTTTTACTTGATTCGAGTCGAGAACGAATAATTCATCCAGTGTCGCCATCATGGCTACCGGCTTTGTCAGAATTGGAATACCCCCGGCAGGTTTGCCAAAAACACTCAGTGGCTCAGTCTTGGCTGAGTAGGAAGATATGACTGACCGTCCCTTATCCAGCACATAAACTACATCTTGTGAATCAATAGCAATTGCTGCGGGATATTCCAGTTTGCCGGAAGCGTCGCTGCGAATTTCTTTCAGGAATACACCATCATTGCTGAATGCCTGTACCCGGTGATTGCCACGGTCGGCGACAAAAATCACTCCGCTACTGGAAATAGCAAAATCTTCAGCATCGTCAAATTCTCCCTTGTGGCTGCCGGAGGTGCCAAAAGTGGCGAGGATATTACCCGCTTCGCCCAGCTTAACCACCTTGGCTTTCTTCTTGTCCAGCGCCCAAAGTGCCCCGCTCTTGTCGACAGCAACAGATACGGGATAAAAATCCTTGATCTTGATTTCACCCGCCACCTTGCCATTCACGATTCGGATTATTTTGTTGTTTTCTGTATCCACCCCATAGAGCGTGTCCTTGCCATTCCACGCCATTTGGCCCACTGACACTGGAATCGCCTGTTCCCAGCGCACGGAAGTTCTTGCAGGGAGGCGGATTTCGGGATCAAAAATTGTCCCCGCTTCGACCACGAATATGTCTGCGATACCCTTTTCGCTATCACCTATCATTACCTGGTGGGCCGGGTCTGTTGCCATATCGGTCGGCAGGCCGGGGTTTGAATCTGCGGCGAGCCCGGTTATGCTTTTAAATTGTGCGCGGCCCTTTCCTTTTGAGCCAAAAGAAGAAATTTGCTTGCCGCTAAAATCATATTTGTTAATGGCATAAGAATCGCGCTCAGCCACATAAATGCCGTCCGGGGCAATGCTCAAAGCGATCGCTTTTACCGGCAGATGTTTCAGGTAGGCGCCTGCGGGACTATATATCTTGACCCAGGCATCATCGGCATCCAGCACATAGATTTGTCCGGCCGCATCCAGCGCAATGTCTGTAGGTTCATGCAACTTGTAGGGCTGCTTCTCTTTGAGAGCAATATTTTCGGGAGCGCTGTCAATCTCTAGAGTAGCCAGGAAAACGCCATTGCTGCCAAACATCTGTACTTTGCCGTTATTGGTATCCGCCACGTAGAGGACACCCTCGTGAACAGCGAGCCCACGCGGTGAACTTAGCGAATTCCCTTTGCCACTAAAAAAACCGCCACCACTTTTGGTACCCAAGCTGCCTTGATATTTACCCTGCAGGTTAAACATTGCAACGCGGTCGGTTTTGCTATCGACTACATAAATCACCCCCTCCATAACTGCCACTGCTTCGGGCTGCTTGAGGATAACTTCATCCTTGTTGATTTTGGCCTGTAAGACCAATAGTTCCTTGCCATCCTTGCTTACCACGCTGACGGAACCATCTTTTTTTGCGAAATAAGCATTCCCGCCGCTCCAGCCGAGTAGCTTGCGCATTCCGCTAACGGCGAGCTCCTGCACCAGTTCGACTTTAGACAGACCTGATGTCAAAGAACCGTCAGTCTCGGCGCGAACAGAAGCACACAGGATCAAAGAGAGAATTGCAATAGTGACAATGCGCATGTAGAACATCACCCGTAAATTTAATTGAAAAACGATTTTGGAATAACCCTCAGCATCACTAAACTCGACGACTTATTTATCGGTGCGATTAAATACCCCATCCCAATCTGCTGCGGGAGGATTTTTTTTAAAATATTCGCACCGATCCAAGTATATTTTGCTGGGCCAGTCTCCCGGAACCTCATTCAGTATGCCAGCAAAACATCTGCTTGCTTCTTCCCAGTGTCGCGTCCGGTACAGGGACAAGGCCGCAGCAAACTCCAGTGTCAGCTTGTCTTCCGGTTCTGACAAATTCCCCAATAGCTCATAAATTGTAACAGGAACCTGTTTGCCCACCATCCTCGCCTTATCCAGTTCCCTGTAACGATAAATATCGCAGGTCAGCAGATAAGTGCTTTCGCCGATCAGGAAGTCCACACCATAATATTTTGCAGCACCTTCCAGCCTAGCCGCCTGATTTACCGAATCTCCAATCAAGGTGTATTCCATTTTTTTACCGAGAGAGCCAATATTGCCGGCCACCACTTCGCCAGACTGGGCGCCGCCGCGAATCGAAAAAGGCACCACGCCTTCTGCTTCCCACTTGGCAGCAAGACGTGTCATCTCCTTTTTCATTGCCAGTATGCAAGAAATCGCAAGCGTTGCGTGGTCGGATTGCGCAAGCGGCGCGCCCCAGTAAATCATGATGCCATCACCGATAAACTTATCCACTGTTCCGTCGAATTTTTCAATCAATTGAACCATGGCAGCGAGATATTCGTTTAAACGAGTCACGACTTCCTGGGGAGGGCGGCTCTCACTGAAGGTAGTAAAGCCCTTGATATCCGTAAACAATACCGTCACTTCCTTATTGTCGCCCCCGATTTTGGCAATGTCTGGATCCTTCTCCAACCGCGCGACCAGTTTGGGTGACAAATAACTGGAGAACATTGAGCGCATTTCTCGCGCGCTGCGATCCAGTACCAGGTAGCGGAAGCTGCCCCCTATGGATAGCGCGATCATTGCCGCCAAAGGCGGGTAAATCATGCTGACCCAATGCCCTTGCAGAAATATCCAGTACGACAACCACAGATAGCCCGCTAAAAGTATAAATACCGCAGGGATGGCGAGATGCAGACGCAAGCGCATGGTCAGGTAAAAAGCCAGCAATCCCAATACGACGATAAGCGCCATGTCGAATAGCGCTTCCAGGCCAGTATGGCGAATGAAACGCCCGCTGATAATGTTATCTGCAACCGTCGCATGCAATTCGACCCCAGGCGAATTTTTATCGAACGGAGTGACTCGCATGTCATAAATACCCAGTGCGGTGGCCCCCATAAAAAGCACTTTGCCTTTTAATAATTCTGGAGCGACTCGCCCATTTACGATGTCGGTAAACGAAAAGCGCGGATATATCCCGGGCTTGCCGGTGTAGTTGATCCACATCGAGTAATTCTCTTCTACCGGGATATGTCTGGTGCCCAAACTGATGTCGAATGAGCCCGGAACGAATTCTTTTTCGCCTAGCGCCGCCATGGCACCCAGCAAACCCAGCGACGGAACCATTTTGCCGTCTGCTTCAATAAGAAGCTGGTTACGCCGATTCACGCCATCATCTTCGGGCACCAGATTGATGTGTCCTATTCCTGCGGCGGCCTGCTCAATCTCCGCAAGAGTATGGGTGCTATTTTTTACCCGTAGTTCTTCATCCAATTCAAAAACCACTGCCAGATCCACATTCCCGGCTTTCTTGACTGCCGCTGCAAAAGCCCGATCTATACTCGGCTTTTCGTGTTCGGGAAAAAACGCATCAATCAACAAAGCCTTCGCACCGGCAGCTGAAAGTTTCTCGATAAGCCGCACATATTGCGTTCGCGTCCACGGAAATCGTCCCAACTCCTTGATACTCTTGTCATCAATCGCCACGATAGCGATGCCCGGACTGGGCGGGATACCACCCCGCAAATCACTGAAGCGGAGATCGTAGGTCTTGGCTTCAAACGCTTCCAGAAACGAGTTCTGGGTATAGTAAAGTGCGATGACGAGGAAGACTGGAATAAAGGCAAACAGATAGGGCGCGAGCCGGGAATTCCTAGCCATAAAATTTTTCTTTCAACAATTTATTTTCGACAATGATGAGACCATCATTTTTATTTTTCATGACCGCCCCCGGTTAGAGGAGTCATCATGACAAGAAAGCAAATGTATGACAAGTCTCTGTTGAGATTGATGAGTCCCATTGCGCATGGAAAAAGAAGACGCAAGAAAACAAACAAGGGAGGCACTTCACGAAAGGCGCAAGCAGGTCATCCGCATGCACCGCAAAGGGATGCCGGCAATGCAAATTGTTGATCGTAGCGGACTCGGTTGGTATGCGGTGAATGCGGCGATCAAGCGATATTCAAAAGCGGGCGCTTCCGGACTCAGGCCTGAAGCGCGAGGCAAGAAGCAAGGTGGCGGCCGAGTGTTGAGCGAAGCGCAAGAAGCGACGGTTCGGCAGATCATCTGCGACAAGCGGCCCGAGCAACTGAAGACGGAATTTGCACTGTGGAATCGCGCTGCGGTCATGCAACTGATTGGACGCGAATGCGGAATCAGTCTCTCTGTTCGCGGCGTGGGCAACTACCTCGAGCGCTGGGGCTTCACCCCGCAAAAGCCGATCAAGAAGGCGTAGGAGCAGCGACCTGGAGTCGTGCAGAAAGGGTTGGACGGAGACTACCCGGGGATTGAATAGCGTGCCACGGCAGAGGGAGCCGAGATTCACCGGGGAGATGAAACGGCGGTGGTAAACACGGATGTGCGCGGTCGCAGTTGCGCACCGATTGGCAAGACACCAGTGACTTTCGCGGCAGGAGGCACACGCCGGAAACTATCGATGATCGCCACCGTCACCAATCGGGGCAAGCCCCGCCGGAGGATTATTGACGAGGCGTTCAACCCGGACAAGCTGATCGGGTTTCCGGAAGCACTGATCAAAGACACGGGGAAGAAAGTGTTTCTGATTCCCGATAACCCGCGAGTGCATCACAGCAAGCCGGTCAAGAGCGCACAAGGAGAAAATAGAGCGGTTCTATTTACCCGGCTACAGCCCGGAGCCGAAGGAAGAACGGTTGAATGCCGACTTGAAACATGCCATCTCAACCAAGGTTCCGGCACGCACGAAGGCCAAGCTGAAAGCGGCGGCAACCGAACACATGCAGATGCCGGAAAAATCACCCGAACGCATCAAAAAATACTTCCAGGATTCACGCGTAAAATATGCTTCGTGATTCACGGATAAAACTGACCGGATCAATAGTACCCTAATAGTTCCTCAAATTTTAGCGGCGATCAGAAGAAAGTTTGCAGAGTGTCAAGTAATTCATTCAGCCAGTTTAGACTTAATGTACCAGTCATCCCATTGTGAAAACTTTTCCAATACTCTGTCGTAACCTTTTGACCTTAATAACGAGTAAATTTTTTCGCGGTCAGCTGTAAAATTATGTTCAACAGTAATAATTTTAATTTCATATTTTGAAAAATCAAAATGCTGCAGAATGCTAAGTTCAGAGCCTTCCGTGTCCACTGAAAGATAATCAATGTGATATGGCGCATGATGCTTTTCTAATAGGTCATTTAGCGAAATAGTTTTCACTTTATAGTGATCGCCTTTTTCCCTTGATTTCGAATGACCATCTGCTTTGGAAAATATATCTATAGTAGAAAGCTCCCCTTCTGGGGTCTCGTTGAAGTCTAGCTGCTCATCGCTTTTACTCCAAACACACTGCGTTTCAATGGCACAACAGCGATTCTTTAGTAAAGCGTCGTGCCATTTCCTCGCTGGTTCCGCAAGAATACCATTCCAAGCAAACGCCGTCTCTAATAAATATGAGTTACTTAATGTCAAGCCATTGGTTGCTCCAAATTCAACAAAATAGCCTTCACATTTTTCGCCGCTCATAAATAACACAAATAAATCTTGAAAAATTTGCGCTTTAGATTGATTGTAGTGATTTATGGTATAGGTCAAAAAGCTGTATTCTTGACTAGCCTTCCTAGACCTTCCGCCATCGCGATATTTCATTAATTCAATAAATATCTCTTTAGGTTGATTTGCATCAATCAACCTAAAGCCAAATTTCTTACCAAGTTGCTTCAATTTCCTAAGCAAAAACTTGTCTTTCATTTCATTCTTTCAAATTGTCCGTAAACGATTGTAAATTCTTTTCCAACTCGCCGCCAACTGCGCTCGAAAGCTGGCGTTGGCGCAGTGTGCGACAACTCTTTTTCCACCACCTCCGCCCAGCTATTTACCGAGCTTGATAGCGGCAACACGCTGCCTGAGTCTACGCCAACTTGCGCTGCCGCACCACACTGTCTCTATTAATTTAACTTTGGAATTTAACTTTGGAACCTGTGATATTGTTGTCACTCATGATGCCCTTTGAATTAGATGCACTTGGAATTAGAATCCATCGAATTATCCAGCGCATGAAAAGTCATTACCCATGATCCATAGTGATAACCTCACCGCCGAGCCGCCCTCCCCACTGACCCCCAAGTCCGGTCGGATAATCTCCGCTGCGCCCGCCTCTCAACATGAAGAGGCGCTGGAACGCGCACTGCGCCCCAAGCAGCTCGACGAATATGTAGGCCAGGAAAAAATACGCGGGCAACTGGAAATATTTATCGAAGCGGCCAAGCGGCGCAAAGAGCCGCTCGACCACGTGCTACTGTTCGGCCCGCCCGGTTTGGGCAAGACCACGCTGGCGCAGATCATCGCGCGCGAGATGGGCGTGAACTTGCGCCATACATCAGGCCCGGTGCTGGAACGCGCCGGCGACCTGGCCGCGTTGCTGACTAACCTCGAACCCAATGACGTGCTGTTCATCGACGAGATTCATCGTTTATCGCCGGTGGTGGAAGAGATACTGTATCCCGCGCTGGAGGATTACCAGATCGACATCATGATAGGCGAGGGACCAGCGGCGCGTTCGGTGAAACTGGACCTGCCGCCTTTCACGCTGGTCGGCGCGACCACGCGCGCCGGGATGCTGACCAATCCGTTGCGCGACCGTTTCGGGATAGTCGCAAGGCTGGAGTTTTACACGCCGGAAGAATTGCAGCGCATCGTAATGCGCTCGTCGAATCTGCTGAAGATGAATCTGACCCAGGACGGCGCGTTGGAGATCGCCAAGCGTTCGCGCGGCACGCCGCGCATCGCCAACCGTTTGCTGCGCCGGGTGCGTGACTTCGCCGATGTGAAGGCGGACGGCGATGCGACCCGCGAGGTGGCGGATGCCGCCTTGACCATGCTGGATGTGGATGCGCGCGGGCTGGATATCATGGACAGGAAATTACTGCTGGCAGTTATCGAAAAATTCCTCGGTGGACCGGTCGGTCTGGATAACCTAGCCGCCGCGATCGGCGAGGAAAGCGACACCATCGAGGATGTGCTGGAGCCGTATCTGATCCAGCAAGGCTATTTGCAGCGCACGCCTCGTGGGCGCATGGCTACCGCGCTTGCCTATCGCCATTTCGGGTTGGCGGTGGCGAATACTCCGGTTACCGGAGATTTACCATTGAGCGGCGCTTGATAATATGAGTAACAGCAAAATATTTTCATTGCCGATTCGCGTATATTTTCAAGACACCGATGCAGGTGGCGTGGTGTATCACGCCAATTATTTGAACTTTATGGAGAGCGCGCGCACTGAGTGGCTGCGCACGCAGGGTTACAGTAATGCCGGGTTGATGAAAGAGTTCGGGTTGGTGTTCGTAGTACGTTCGCTCAAGCTGGATTATCTCAAGCCCGCACTGCTGGATGATTTGCTCGAGGTGACAGCGCGGATCAATGAGGTCGGACGCAGCCGGATTTCTCTGCTGCAAACCGTGCGGCGCGGTGAGGAGGTGTTGAACGAAGCTGAAGTACATCTGGTGTGCGTCTCGCTGGAAAGTTTCAGGCCGGTCAGTGTGCCGGAGGTGTTGCGTGAACAATGGAAAAGTTAAAGGGGAAAAGTTGAAATGGAAGTGACACAGGATTTATCGTTCGTGCATCTCATCAGTCACGCCAGCGTGCTGGTGCAACTGGTGATGGGATTGTTGCTGTTGGTGTCGCTGATGTCATGGTGGTATATTTTCCTCAAGATGTTTGCCATTCGCGACGAAGTCCAGATGACTGAGGAATTTGAAGAAGCGTTCTGGCATAACCAGAATTTAAATAACCTCTACATCTCTGCAAAAAATAGTCCGCAGCGTGGCCAAGGTGCATTGGAGCGCATTTTCGCCGCTGGTTTTGCCGAGTTTGTGAAGCTGAAGAAACAGCAGGGGGTGGATGCCAGTGCGGTGACCGAGGGAACCCGCCGCGCGATGCGCGCTACTTATCAGCGCGAGATGGACAGGCTGGAATCGCATCTGGCGTTTCTTGCCTCGGTCGGCTCGGTCAGCCCGTATGTAGGCTTGTTCGGCACGGTATGGGGGATCATGAATGCGTTTCGCGGTTTGGCAAACGTAGGCCAGGCGACGCTGGCGCACGTCGCGCCGGGCATCGCGGAAGCGCTGGTGGCCACCGCGATGGGCTTGTTTGCGGCGATCCCGGCAGTGGTTGCCTACAACCGCTACGCGCATGAGATTAATCGCCTTTCCACGCGCTTCGATAGTTTTACTGAAGAGTTTTCAAATGTATTGCAACGCCAGCCCTAAAACTTATTGCTTATGAAATCTAATCGCCGCAAACTTATTGCTTAATGAAATCTAACCGCCGCCCCGGCAGCCGCCTGATGAACGAGATCAACGTCGTGCCCTATATCGACGTGATGCTGGTGTTGCTGGTAATTTTCATGGTGACTGCGCCGCTGATGAATCCCGGCCAGATCGATTTGCCCAGTGTGGCCAAATCGCTCGCGCCGCCGCTGGCACCGCTGGAAGTCATTATCAAAAAAAATACCACCCTGGCTTTGCGCGACCATGCCAAGGGCGGCTTGGAAAGCAGTGTGTCGCGTGAGGAGTTGATTGCAATATTGAAGGGTCGGCAGGGGCAACAGGCGGAGCAGGCAGTGGTTATTTCCGCCGATAAAAATGTGCGTTATGAAGCAGTCATTAATGTGATGGACATGCTGCAACAGCAACACATTCAAAAAGTCGGTCTGCTGACACAAGCCAAGAAATGATGCCCTCAGAAAAGATGTCCAAGAAATGATGGTGAAATGAGCACAGCGGTTTATGCCGAACCCTATAGGCTGCCAGCAGGTGTTCTGGCGCTGGCGGTGCATAGCATATTTTTTGCCTTGCTGTATTTTGGTTTTAGCTGGAACAGGCCGATTGCCACACCTGCGGCGATGAGTGTGGAGTTGTGGGCGAGCTTGCCGGAGGAAGTTATTGCCCCGCCTGTCGAACTCAAGGTTGAAGAGGTGATACCGCCGCCGGTGCAGGAAAAAATAGCGGAGCCGCTCGAATCGCAAATAGCCGCGCCTGAAATTATCATGCCGGAGAAAAAAGTAATTATCCCTAAGCCGGTAATTATTAAGCCGGAGAAAAAGAAACCGGTTATTCCCAAGGCTGTGGAAAAGGTTCAACCCAAACCTGAAGTCCAAAAACCTGTGGAGCCCAATCTGGAAGCGCGCCGCTTGGCTAATGAACAAGCGGCACGCGAACAAGCTGCTCAAGAAGCCGCCCAGCAAGCGGCCCGTGAACAAGCGGCGCACGAACAGGCCGAACGGAACAGGTTAGGCGAGCTAGCAATGGCGAAAGGCCGACTGGTAGATGAGTACACGGCGAAAATAACGGCCAAGATACGCAGCAAAATCGTGGAGCCGCCGGATGTAGCCCAGGATGCGCACGCTGAATTTTTGGTAACACTATTGCCGGGCGGGGCGGTTCTGAAGGCAGAATTGAAAAAATCCAGCGGCAATGCGGCGTATGACAATGCAGTAGAGCGTGCGATATTTAAATCCGACCCGTTACCATTGCCGCCGGATGTGCAGTTGTTCAGTCGCTTTCGTGAATTAGATCTAACCTTCAAACCAGACAAAACAAACTGAATAGGAAGATACTCATGGCATTACGTATATTGCAGGGCATGATGGGGTTGCTGTTGCTGGCACAGGCCTCGATGGCGAGCGCGGTATTGAGTATTGAAATCATCGGCGCGGGTGAACACCAGATTCCGGTGGCTCTCGTGCCGTTTGGCGGAGATAGCAAGCTGGCGAAAACCATCAACGACGTGATAGCAGGCGATTTACAGCGTAGCGGGCTTTTTCGGCTGGTTGACCTGGCAGGAAAATCGCCGCATGAATTGGCTGAAGTGCGTTATCCGGATTGGCAGGTGCGCGGTGCGGATGCGTTGGCTATTGGCACGGTCGCGCAAACCAATGGCCGCATCGAAGCGCGTTTTCGTTTGCTGGATGTGGTCAAGCAGGTGGAACTTGCCGGGCAGTCTGTCGCGGCCAGCGCTGAGCAGTTGCGTGCGGTAGGGCACCGCGTTGCGGATTTAATTTATGAAAAATTAACCGGTGACCAAGGTGTGTTCAGTACCCGTATCGCGTATGTGAACCGGCAGGGACAGAAGTTCAGCCTGATCGTGGCGGATAGCGACGGCTACAACGAACAAACCGTGCTGGCGCAAAACGAGCCCATCATGTCGCCGAG
>JANYHX010000121.1 GCA_025362155.1 Gallionella sp.
CTGGCGCCTGCTTAGGGAAATAGATCGCGAAATCGGGAGGATTATTTTCTAGTGGGATAGGCCGGGAAATATTTCTAACAACCCATCTGCCATGAATTGCACCGCCATTGCGGCGAGTATCAAGCCCATTACGCGGGTAGCAATATTGAGGCCGCCCGTGCCTAGGCGCTCTCCGATAGGCTCAGCCAGCCGTAACACCACCCACACTATCGCGGCCACTCCGACTATCCCCAGGCTGAACACGAATTTGCCAGGCAGGGTGGCTACCTGATGGGCATCAACGATGGTCAGGCTGATCGCCCCTGGCCCGGCCAGCAAGGGAATCGCCAAAGGCACCACGGCGATGTCGCTTTTCGCCTCGGCCTCCGCTTGCTCGGCATCGGTATGCCGCGCCGGGCTGGTTTTGGCGCTAAACATGGCCATCGCAATAATCAGTACCAGCAATCCGCCAGCAATACGAAACGCCGGAATGCCAATGCCAAAAAACGACAGCAGCCCATCTCCTACCCAGGCGGAAAGCGTCAGTATTACCGCCACCGCAATGGATGCTTTGAGTGCGGTGCGATGCATCACATGTGGGCGACGATCCGTCATCATGCTGAGATAAATTGGAATAGTCCCTAACGGATTCAGAATCGCAAAAATACCAATCAGATATTTGACCTGCTCGGCCCAAACCGGGAATAACGTCATGAGGGTTACTTTAGAATTACAAATGTATTGCGGTTAAATGCCGCCGCTGGACGCTTATTTGGACTCATCGATCATTTTTCTGGTCATGGCTTCGACCTCTTGCGCCACTTTGACCAGCGTTGCATCCTCCGATAAGGCCGCGAGCATGGGTATCGGTTTAATCATGCCAATTTTGGTTTTGCCCTGTTCGGTATACACCGAGATACGGCATGGCAGCGCCATATTCAAACGCATGTCGGTAGACAATACCTTGGCGGCCTGTCCCGGACTGCACACCTCGAACACTTTGCAATTCTCTGCGAAGGCGATACCTTTGCTGCGTAACGTGGTTCCCAGATCGTGGATGTGCAGTAGGCCGAATTCGTTACGTTTCACCGCAGCTTCCAGGTCAGTCGCGGCCTGTTCGAATGACTTGTTGGTTTCGGCAATGTAATACATGTGATCTCCTGTGCTTTTATTTTTTGGCAACCCTGTCAGGTTAGGCCAGTGCCGCGATATTGTCCAGCGGGTGCCCGGCCAAAAGTTTTTCGGACTTGCCATTGGATAGGGCTGTGCTACCCTGCTCCCCAATGAAAAAATTATCGCAACATCTCGCCACACTTCTGATCACCGCATGGGTCGGCAGCTTATGGTCGGTTGGCTATCTCGCCGTTCCAGTGCTGTTTTATGCTCAGCCGGACCGGCAATTGGCAGGCATGTTGGCCGGGCAAATGTTCACCCTGGTGGCCTATGTCGGCATGGTATGCGGCATGTATTTAGTAATCCACCATATCAGTCTGTCCGGCCGTGCGGCCTTGCGTCTAACTCTGTTCTGGGTGGTGACGGTGATGTTGATGATCACGTTGGTCTTGCAGTTCGGTATCCAGCCAGGAATGGCCAACCTCAAACTACAGGCGTTGCCCGCAGATGTGATGCACAGCGCGCTTGCCGACCGCTTCAAAATGCTGCACGGCGTGTCCAGCATCCTTTACCTGATACAAAGTCTGCTCGGCATATTTCTGGTCATCAGGATTCATCGCACGTAGTCTACGCACAATAAAAAAAGCCGCGTCAGCGGCTTTTTTTATTCCTGCAATATCATCTCAGGCTAAAGATTTGATGACGTCTTCAATCACCTTCTTTGCATCGCCAAACACCATCATGGTCTTGTCCATGTAGAACAGGTCGTTGTCCAGTCCGGCGTAACCAGTCGCCATGCTGCGCTTTACTACCAGCACGGTGCGCGCCTTGTGTGCTTCAAGGATAGGCATGCCATAAATCGGGCTAGACTTGTCGTTCTTGGCGGCGGGATTCACCACGTCGTTCGCGCCGATCACCAGCACCACGTCGGTATCAGAAAATTCGTTGTTGATTTCATCCATTTCCACTACCTGCTCGTAAGGCACTTCTGCTTCGGCAAGCAAAACATTCATATGGCCGGGCATACGACCTGCTACCGGATGAATCGCATAACGCACCTTCACGCCTTTTTCGGTGAGTACTTTGGACATTTCGTTGATAGCGTGTTGCGCACGCGCCACAGCCAGACCGTAGCCCGGCACAATGATGACGGAATCGGCATTGCCCATCAGGAACGCCGCATCGTCCGCGCTGCCGCTACGATAAGTTTTTTGCGTTCCGTCGCCTTCATCTGCCGCAGCGGCCTCGCCACCGAAGCCGCCCAGGATCACGTTAAAGAACGAACGGTTCATCGCCTTGCACATGATGTAGGACAGGATCGCGCCAGAACTGCCAACCAGCGAACCGGCAATAATCAGCATGTTGTTATTCAGCGTAAAGCCTATCCCCGCCGCAGCCCAACCGGAGTAGGAATTCAGCATCGAGATCACCACCGGCATGTCTGCGCCGCCAATGGGCATGATCAGCAACACACCGATCAGCATCGCGAGGGCGGTCATGATCAGGAACGGTGTCCAGCTTTGCATGATGAAAAAGGCGATGCCGAAGGCGATCATCAGTATCGCCAGCAGCAGGTTGAGCCAGTGCTGACCGGCGAAGCGCAGCGGTTTGCTGCCTAGCTTGCCAGACAGTTTGCCGAACGCGATGATGGAGCCGGTGAAAGTAATCGCGCCGACGAAGGTTCCGATGAACAATTCGATGCGGTTGCTGGCGTGTAAAACTTCACCTATGCCGTAAGCAACCGGGTTATTGAATGCTGCCATTGCCACCAGCACCGCCGCCAGACCGACCAGCGAGTGCATCGCCGCGACCAACTCTGGCATTGCGGTCATCTGGATGCGCCGGGCAATTACCGCACCAATCGCACCACCGGCGGCAATCGCGAACAGAATGTACGTCACGTTATGCGTGACGGTGAGCGTGGTCAGCATGGCGATTGCCATACCGACCATGCCGAGCAGATTGCCGCGTCGTGCCGAAACCGGGGAACTCAAACCCTTCAGGGCGAGGATAAACAAGACCGCAGCGGTCAGATAGGCGAGTGCAACAGTGTTTGCCGACATAATTTTCCCTTACTTGTTTTTCTTCTTGAACATATCCAGCATGCGCTGCGTAACGAGAAAGCCGCCGAATACATTGACTGCCGCAAGCGTCACGGCAATCAGGCCGAGCGCCGTGCCAATATCCAGCTTCACCGGCCCGGCCGCCAGCATCGCCCCGACAATGATGATGCCGGAAATGGCGTTAGTCACCGCCATCAGTGGGGTATGTAATGCTGGCGTGACATTCCACACCACGTGATAGCCGATAAATATTGCCAGCACGAATACGGTCAGATTTAGAACAAATGGGTCAATGGCACCAGTCATGTTTTACTCCTTGCTTAAAATCAAGTGAAAGGTGAAACCTGAAAAGTGAAACGTCGAACCGTTTCTTCGTTTCACATTTCACAGTTTTATCTTCACGTTTCACGGCTTCATAGTTGCCGTGCCGTCCTTGCACAACAACGTTCCGGCGATGATGTCATCTTCCAGATTGATATTCATTGCGCCGGTTGTGTCGCACAGCAGATTGAGAAAGTTGAGCAGGTTGCGCGCATAAAACGCGCTGGCATCGGTCGCCACCAGACCCGGTAGATTGGCCTCGCCGACGATAGTCACACCGTGCTTGACTACAGTCTTGCCCAGCTCGGACAAAGGGCAATTCCCACCCGCTTCCACCGCCATGTCCACAACTACTGAGCCGGGCTTCATCTGTTTAACTGTGTCTTCATGCAACAGCACCGGCGCGGGACGGCCGGGGATCAGCGCGGTGGTGATAATAATATCGGCCTGTTTGGCGCGTTCTGCTACCAATACTGCCTGGCGCTGCATCCAGGTAGCGGGCATGGGACGCGCATAGCCACCCACGCCTTTGGCAATCTCGCGTTCCTCGTCAGTCTCAAACGGCACGTCAATAAACTTGGCACCCAGCGATTCAACCTGTTCCTTAGCAGCGGGGCGTACGTCGGACGCTTCGACTACCGCCCCCAGACGCTTGGCCGTCGCGATTGCCTGCAAGCCTGCCACGCCTACGCCAAGAATCAGTACGCGCGCGGCTTTCACCGTTCCGGCTGCAGTCATCAACATCGGCATGAAACGCTGGTACAGATTCGCCCCCACGATCACCGCCTTGTAACCGGCAATATTGGCCTGCGAAGAGAGCACGTCCATAGCTTGCGCGCGCGAAGTGCGCGGCAATTTTTCCATCGCAAAAGCAGTAATGCCCTGCTGGGTGTAAGCCGCGACCATCTCAGCCAGATGCGGCGTAAGCAGGCCGATCAGCACCGTATCGCGCGGCAGTTTCGCCAGCTCGTCTGCAGTGGGAGCCTTGACCTTCAGCACAATTTGCGATTGCCCATACAAGTCGGCCCCATCCACCAGCGTCGCACCAGCCGCCTGAAATTCGGCATCGGGAATATGCGCACCTGCACCCGCACCCCTTTGCACCATCACCGTGTGACCGGACGCCAGCATCTTTTTCACCGTTTCCGGTGTCGCCGCAACACGAGTTTCGCCTGCGCGCGTTTCCGCAGGAATGCCTATACGCATGAACTTCTCCTAATTTCTTCGTGGGGCTTGTTAATGTCTGAAAGCAGCTATCTCACTTCTAACAGATTTTAAGCGCGAGGGATTATACCTGTACTGGGTAGTTAGGGAATACGTAAGCTGCGTCCAATTTATATATGGACTTTCATTATTGCCCATTTCAGCAACCAGCCATCACGAAAACCAGCGCAAGAAAGCCGCGGAACTCAGGGCGACCACACCAAGCGCGGATGAAGTTTGCCAGACAAGAAGCTGTTTTTTCGTAGGCCAACCTGAATGCAGCTTAACGTAACTGACAGCCAATATAAATCCAGTTAACGCGCAGAATATTTTTATTAACAGCGCATCCACCGCGATGCCATGAATATCCGGCAGATGACCTTCAAACCAAAAAGTTGTCAGGCCAAACATTATTCCACTCGCCGCCTGAATTGCCCAGGCGATGGCCATCAGCCACGCAAGGCGGCTTTGAACTACCGCATTACTACGCATCAGCTCCCCGTCGCGCAACAATCCCAAGCCGCCGCGCGATAGCCAAAGAGCCGATGCAGCGGCAGCTACCACAGTTACCGCACCAAAATTATGGATGACCTGGATGAGCGCATAAATAAAATTTTGCACGGCTACACAAACTATCCAGGTGCCAGGGAATTATTTAACCGTGGCTGTTACTGAACTTTGCACGCCGGTCAGGGCATGGCCGGAGGTTGCCTCTTTCACTACAATGGTATGTTTGCCGGCTGATAATTTAGGCAAGTCGACACTGCACGGACAATGACTGACATCCCGGAAAACAATAGGATCTTTATCATCGACATAAACATGGACATGATTGCCCGTAGGACTCAGTTGGTTCTTAAACTCCAGTTTATTTCCCGTGCCACTTTGCAGGACTGCATCCTTCGCAGGGGAGAGAATTGTGATCGAACCGGCGGAATCGGCGGCCAATGCCGGACTTGCTGATGCAACCAAGGCAAAACCAATGAACAAACTATTAAGCAGTTTCATGACATTTCTCCTTAATTAATAATAACGAGTAGTTGATTAACTACGGGGTCGAATTCAGCTCCCTATTCAAAAAAAAGTCAAGGCGGAAGCCCACACATCTTTTGGCCGCTGCTGCAAGATTCCGCTGCTGTTTTTTGTCACCGCAATACGATGGTGCTTCTCCGTTATAATTCCACGTCCCATTCAACCTGCTCCGCCCATGTCTGCCATCCGGCTATTACCAGACCTGCTTATCAATCAAATCGCTGCCGGTGAGGTAATCGAACGCCCCGCTGCGGCACTCAAGGAGTTGCTGGAAAACAGTCTGGATGCGGGTGCGACCGACATCGCGGTACAACTGGAGAGTGGCGGCATCAAACTGCTGCGCGTGCGCGACAACGGCAAGGGCATCGCCAGGTATGAACTGAAACTGGCGCTGATGCGCCACGCCACCAGCAAAATAGCCTCGCTGGCTGATTTGCAACAAGTTGCCAGCATGGGCTTTCGCGGCGAAGCGCTGGCAAGTATTGCGGCAGTAGCGCAACTCACGCTGACCAGCCGGATTGCTTCTGATACGCATGCCTGGAAAATTGAAGCCGCAGACGGACATCTTGACGAATCCGCGCCTGCCAGCCATGCGCAAGGCACGACGGTAGAAATACGCGAGCTGTATTTCAACACTCCGGCACGACGTAAATTCCTCAAGACCGAATCCACCGAATTCGCCTGGTGCGAGGAAGCATTCAAGCGCATCGCATTGTCGCGCCCCGATGTAGCCTTTTCGCTGCAACACAACGGCAAGACGATCTGGCAATTGCCCTCTGCTCTCCCCCCATCTAACTTCCCCCCAGAGGGAGGAAGAACAGTCGCCCCCTCTCCCCCCGGGGTAACCAGCGACTTGGCTGGCGTAATTGGACAGCCTAGTCGAATGGCTAATAGTCCCATCAGAGGGTTGGGGTGGGGGAGTGCTGCATTGAAGCGTGTCGCGGCTGTGCTCGGCGATGAGTTCGGGCAAGCAGCGGTTACCGTTTCGCGCAATGCAGCCAACCTGTCTTTACATGGCTTGGCAGCATTACCTGCTTATTCCCGCTCCAACCGCGATGCGCAATATTTTTTCGTGAATGGCCGCTTCGTGCGCGACAAGGTCGCCAGTCACGCACTACGCCAAGCCTATCAGGACATTTTGCATCACCAGCGTCATCCGGCCTTCGTGCTGTTTCTTACATTGCCGCCAGAGCAAGTGGACGTGAACGTGCATCCTGCCAAAAGCGAAGTACGCTTCCGCGAAAGCCAGGGAATACATCAATTTATTTTTCATACCTTGCAACAGGCACTCGCCATACCCGCCAGCGGGCAAGATAGCCGTGCTTCGATCTCACCGCAGCCTGCGTCGTTTATTCCAACGCAACAAAATATCAGTCTGGGTATCGCACAGTCTGCGGCGGCATATCAGGTGTGGGAAGCGTTTGCAAACCCCTCCTCACCTCCCCAACCCCTCCCAACCTCCCCTTATCAGGGGAGGAGCGACGGAGCGATCTTCCCCCCTGATGGGACTACTAGCCATTCGACTAGGCTATCAAGAAACGATAGCTCAGTCGCTGGTTATGACAAGGGGGGATTGAGGGGGGTTGGTTTCCCCTTTCCCGTTTCACCAAACGAATTTCCCCTCGGTTTTGCCCTCGCGCAACTTTCAGGCATCTACATCCTCGCACAAAACTCTCATGGCTTGATCGTGGTAGATATGCACGCAGCCCACGAGCGCATCGTGTATGAGCAACTCAAAACTTCGCTGGATACGGAAAAAATTGCCACACAACCGTTGCTGATACCGGTGAGCTTCTTCGCCGATACGCTGGACATCGCTACGGCGGAAGAAGAACATGCTGCGCTTAAAAGATTGGGCTTCGACATTGTGCCGCTTTCACCCACTACATTGGCAGTGCGCGCGATGCCGGTGCTGTTGAAGCAATCTGAAGCGGAGGCCGCCGCCCGTGATGTGCTGGACGAACTGCGTGAATTTGGTGCCAGCCGGGTGCTGACCGAGCGCCGCAATGAACTGCTTTCCACCCTCGCCTGCCATGGCGCGGTACGCGCTAACCGTATCTTGAGTATCACCGAAATGAACGCGTTGCTGCGCAAGATGGAACAGACCGAGCGTTCCGGACAATGTAACCACGGTCGCCCGACCTGGTTTCAGTTGTCACTCAATCATCTCGACAAGATGTTCATGCGCGGGCAATAACTGAATGATGCAAAACTACGGCGCCTCTCAACTGCTTTATCGCGTGCTCGCTCGAACCTCGCTGTACCTTACTATCTCGTCTCTCGCTGCACGGCTTCGCATATCTGGGATTGCTCGTTACATTTTTCATCACCCTGTCAGATTATTGGGATGACATCGCTACCCCCGGCAATTTTTTTAATGGGTCCTACCGCCAGTGGTAAAACCGGTGTTGCTGTAGAACTCGCGCAAACTCTGCCGGTGGAAATTATCAGCGTTGATTCCGCGCTGGTGTATCGCGACATGAACATCGGCACGGCCAAGCCGGATGCTCCCACCCTCGCTAAAGCGCCGCATCATCTTATCGATATCCTGGATCCGACCGAAGCCTATTCCGCCGCCGCTTTTCGCCATGATGCGCTGCGATTAATGTACGACATCGTTGCAAGAAAAAAAATTCCACTGTTGGTGGGTGGCACGATGCTGTATTTCAAAGCCTTGCGCGAAGGGCTCAGCAACCTGCCGCAATCTGACCCAGCAGTGCGCGCTGCACTCAATGCCGAAATCGCGCAGCACGGCATTCGACATCTGCACCAACAACTCGCGCAAGTGGATGCGAAAACCGCAACACGCCTGCATCCGACCGACACACAGCGTATCCAGCGCGCAATGGAAATCTATCGCATCACTGGCTCACCGATGTCCGGACTGATCGGCCCTCAGCAAAACACCGCCCTGCCCTGTCGTATTATTCCCATCGCCCTTATTCCCGGCGACCGCGCTCAACTCCATGCCCGCATTGCCACCCGCTTCAAGACCATGCTCGAACTTGGCCTGGTGGATGAATTGCACATGCTGCGTAAAAAATATTCACTGCATGCACGCATGCCTGCCATGCGCTGCGTCGGCTACCGCCAGGCTTGGCAATTCATGGAGGGTGAAATCAATGATGTCCAGCTACTGGAAACCGGTACCGCTGCCACACGGCAGTTGGCGAAACGCCAACTCACCTGGTTACGTGCTATGCAGGACAATATCGAACTGGATTGCCTCCGGCCTGACTTGGCGCAGAAAGCCATCAGTGTACTCAGTCAACTTTTAATAACGTAATGCTACATTCTTCTTCGAGCCCATGAGCGCGCTACGTGCCATCCAAGGTGATATCACAAAACTCCCTGTTGACGCCATCGTCAATGCGGCGAATTCATCGTTGCTGGGCGGAGGCGGGGTGGATGGCGCGATTCATCGCGCCGCCGGGACTGAATTATTGCAGGAATGCCGCATGCTGGGTGGTTGTCCGGTTGGTCAGGCGCGGCTCACGTGCGGTTATCAATTGCCCGCCAGGTTTGTAATCCATACCGTCGGGCCGGTGTGGCATGGCGGCAAACAGAACGAGGCCAAGCTGCTAGCCTCCTGCTATCAAGAGAGCCTGACTATCGCCGCAGCGCAGCAGCTTGCCAGCAT
>JANYHX010000124.1 GCA_025362155.1 Gallionella sp.
AGGACAGGTCTCACACGGCGCTTGACGACCAAACGCCAGATGAGTTCTACTTCGGAAACCCCGCATTGCCCAAAGCAGCGTAGGCATTAACTGCAAGGCATCCACTTCAGAAATGGGAAATTCTGTCCAATCAAGCGGAGCCACCTCTTAACGATGATACAATCTTCCATTGTTAATTCCCGAGAGAATTATGCCCCGCCTTCTATACACTCTTAATTTTAACGAGCAAAGCCAGCTACATTGGAAGTATGAACCCCCCGTTAGTTTCCTTTTTTCGCCGTCTACCAGTGAGTTTGCAGGAGTGATTTTCAAATGAGCCGACTGCTATTGTTGATTGCTATTGTTGTCGTGGTGTATTGGTTATTCAGGTCTTACCGGAAGGGCAACATACCGCAGAGCATCAATAACCCGGCTACTGAGGATATGGTTCGTTGTGTGCATTGTGGTGTGCATTTGCCCAAGGGGGAAAGTATTGTGGCTGATGGCTTAACCTTTTGCTGTGCAGAACATCGTGATGCCTACCACCCCTGAGTATCGTCGCATAGAACTGTATAGAGCAAAGAAGCAATGTTTGCAAACATGCCACTCGCGATAACTGAATATGGATCAAGCTTGTGCAGAATGTGACTATTGATCAACCCGATTCCCCCCCCGTCGATTTCTGGCATTCCCTACATTATTTTAATTTATACCGGCTGACACTAGCTAGTTTCTTTGTGTTTCTGGCTGGGGCATTCGCTTCTTCGCTGTCGCTGAATCCAGAAAACTGGATGGCCTTTTTCAGTATCAGCCTGCTCTATGCGACCGTAGCGGCATTATCGTTTATTCCGCTCAAGCTGCATTGGCCGCGATTCAATTTGCAATTGGCAGGGCAAATTGTTACCGATATTATCGCCTTGAACGTGCTTGCCTATATCAATGAAGGGATGCGGAGTAGTGTCGGCTTGTTGTTAATGGTCTCGCTGGCGGCAGCGGGGCTGATCAGCAGAGGCAGAATATCTCTATTTTTTGCGGCGTTGACCAGTATTGCAGCCCTGCTGGAACATACCTATGAAGTGCTACATGGCGATGCTGAAGTAGGCCAGTATGTACAGGTCGGATTGCTATGTATGGCCTATTTCGCAGTGGCCTGGTTGGCGCACACGATGGCTAAATATGCTGTGGATAGTCAACAATTGGCGCAGCGGCGCGGGCGGGATCTGGTTAGTTTATCCGAGGCGAATCGTCTGGTCATGCGCGATATGCAGGATGGCGTATTGGTAATAGATGGAGAAGGCGTCATTATGCAAATGAATGCCCGTGCGGAACAATTATTACGTAAAACTATTGACTCCAAGAGTCCCTTGTCAGCCACTTTTCCCATTCTGTTTGGGCAATATGCGTTGTGGAAGCAATCGGGAAGCAGCAGCCGCAATACGATACAGTTAGACGTGGGGTTGGAAGCCAGATTGCGCTTTGTTTCCATTGAGCGTGACGCGGCGAATGGGGCGGTGATTTTTCTGGAAGATATGCGGCGGGTTCGCGCCGAGGCCCAGCAAATCAAGTTGGCTGCACTGGGACGCTTGACTGCGAATATTGCTCATGAGGTGCGAAATCCCTTATCTGCGATCAGCTATGCGACCGAATTGTTGCAGGAGGAGGCGGGGGATGTACGTCATCAGCGCTTGTTGCAAATAGTTCTGGATAATACCCAACGGATTAATCAGATCGTGCAAGACGTGATGCAGCTAAATCGGCGTGATCGTGCGCAGCCTGAGGTATTCGATTTGACTATAATGTTGCGCACCTTTGTAGAGGAGTTCAATTCGGCGGAGCGTTCAGGGCCGGGGGTGATCGTAGTAGCGGGAGAGGTACGAGGCGAGGTTTCCTTTGATCGTGACCACCTGCGGCAGGTGCTGTGGAATTTATGTCGTAACGCATTGCGATATGGCAGTACCCTGCCCGGCAGTGTATTGTTGCTGGCTGCATCTACAGAGGAGGGGCGGGTCATGCTTACTGTTGAAGATGATGGTCCTGGTGTATCCGCCGACCAGCAAGGCAAATTATTCGAGCCCTTTTTTACAACTGCGCCGGATGGAACGGGTCTGGGTTTGTATATTGCCAAGGAATTATGTGAGGCCAATGGCGCGCTACTGGAATATCAAGCTGGCAAAACTCAGCCCGGCGCGTGTTTTTGTATAACATTTGGATATTTGCGTCGAGATGGCGAAAGGCATGGGCATGGCGAATAACATGAAGAGCCATAAGGTGTTGCTGGTGGATGATGAACCGGACATTCTGGAACTGCTGGAATTGGCATTGCGCAAGATGGGGCTGGAGGTGGATAAAGCCGTCAATGTGCGCGAGGCGCTGAAGAAGCTGGCAGCGCGCCGTTACGATTTGTGTCTGACCGATATGCGTATGCCGGACGGGGACGGTTTGCAG
>JANYHX010000125.1 GCA_025362155.1 Gallionella sp.
AGGACAGGTCTCACACGGCGCTTGACGACCAAACGCCAGATGAGTTCTACTTCGGAAACCCCGCATTGCCCAAAGCAGCGTAGGCATTAACTGCAAGGCATCCACTTCAGAAATGGGAAATTCTGTCCAATCAAGCGGAGCAACCTCTAAGGAAGGCCGCGCGTTAAACCGTCGCGTAGAAATACGCTCGGTGATCAAGGAACAAAGGGAAGCACCCATTAGCGGGTAATTTCCTTTCGTTTTTCTTGGTCGTCTTTCTTGATCGCATGATATTCTTGAGAATCTCAAAATCAACTCAATCAATATGTCAGTTTCCATCAAGACCTCAGAAGAAATCAGGAAAATGCGCATCGCCGGCCGTCTGACCAGCGAAGTACTTGATTACATCACTCCGTTCGTCCAGCCGGGTGTAACCACCAATGAGCTGGATAAACTCTGCCATGACTTGATTGTCGATGTGCAGCAAGCCATTCCGGCCCCGCTCCACTATGCTCCCGGCGGACATACTCCCTACCCAAAATCCATTTGTACTTCGATCAATCATCAGGTATGCCATGGCATACCGAGCGACAAAGTGCTCAAGAACGGCGACATCGTCAATCTCGACATTACGGTTATCAAAGATGGTTTTCACGGCGATAGCAGCCGTATGTTTTATGTAGGTGAGCCGTCGATTCAGGCACGGCGCTTATGCGAAGTCACTTATCAATCGCTATGGCGCGGTATCCGCGTAGTCAAGCGAGGCGCCTATCTGGGTGATATTGGTCATGCCATACAGAGCTTTGTTGAGCCGTTGGGCTATAGCGTGGTGCGTGAATTCTGCGGACATGGCATCGGACAACGTTTCCATGAAGAACCACAGGTGTTGCATTACGGTCGTCCAAGAACCGGCATGAAACTCGAAACCGGCATGACATTCACCATCGAGCCGATGATTAATGTCGGCAAGGCTGCCATTAAGCAGCTCGGCGATGGCTGGACTGTGGTCACCAAAGACCACAGCCTGTCAGCACAATACGAGCACACCATCCTGGTTACCGATTCCGGATTTGAAGTATTGACTCTTTCCGATGGTTGTCCTCCCCCACCCCTCGTCTGAACCATTGGTTATAGTCCAAAACTCTATCGCCAAGTTGCGCGAGTCATTGCGCAATGATCGCTTGGCTCTTGAACAAAGCTTTTTGCAACAGGGCAAAGCGGCGCGCTTATTGAGCGCGCACAGCCAACTCATCGACCAATACTTGCGCCACGTGTGGCTAGAGCTTTTGTTGCCTGACAATATTTCACTGGTGGCGGTAGGCGGTTACGGACGCGGCGAATTGTATCCCAAATCCGACATCGACTTGTTGATCCTGCTGGATACCGAATCCGAAAAACTCATGACCGGGCACCCGCCAGATGGTGCCTTACAGCATAAACTGCACGAGTTGATCAGCATGTTATGGGACATCGGCCTGGAAGTTGGCCACAGCATCCGCACGGTGGGAGAATGCCTGAGCGAATCTGCAGACATTACGGTGCAAACCAACTTGCTCGAAGCGCGCCTGCTGGCCGGCAATAAGAATCTGTTCGGGGAATTGCAAGACGCCGTGCAACGACATCGGGATCCACGCAAATTTTTTCTAGCCAAGCAACAGGAACAACAGCAACGCCACGCGCGTTTTGTCGATGCCGATTACAACCTCGAACCTAATTTAAAAGAAAGTCCGGGCGGCTTGCGCGATCTGCAAACCATTACCTGGATCAGCCGCGCCGCAGGCTTGGGAACACGCTGGGCAGAGCTTGCTAAAGCGGGATTGATTAGTCCTGCTGAAGCGCGCCAGATCGCCCGCCACGATACACTGCTACAAACATTGCGCATACGTTTGCACTATCTCGCCAAACGGCGTGAAGACCGCTTGATATTCGAATTCCAGACCCTGCTTGCGGAGCAAATGGGCATCGCTGCCTCAGCCCATCGTCGCGCCAGCGAGCATTTGATGCAACGTTATTACCGCGCCAAGCTGGCAGTGCGCCAATTCAATGCCATCCTGTTGCAAAATCTGCATGACCATTTGTTTCGTGGCAAGCCTTCACCGCATGCGCTGAACGAACGATTTCAAGCCGTGGACA
>JANYHX010000134.1 GCA_025362155.1 Gallionella sp.
TCCGACCCTTTACCGCCGAAGTTGCCTTCTTCGATATATTTCTTGGCGTTATCCCAAGCGCCACCGCCGGCGGTCATCGAGATTGCCACGAAAATGCCGGTGATGATAGTGCCGACCAGAACGCCGCCGAGTGCTTGTGCGCCCAGAGTCAAACCAACTATCAACGGTACGGCAATGGGTAACAGCGAAGGCACGATCATTTCCTTGATCGCAGCCTTGGTCAACATATCCACGCAGGTCCCATATTGCGGTTTGCCGGTACCTTCCATGATGCCGGGAATTTCCTTGAACTGACGGCGCACTTCCACCACCACTGAACCCGCGGCGCGGCCCACTGCTTCCATACCCATTGCGGCGAATAGATACGGCACCATGCCGCCGATAAACAGGCCGATGATGACCATGTGGTTGGACAGATCGAAGGTCGTGACCTCGCCCGCCATCTTAGCCTGCAGAGCATGGGTATAGTCGGCGAACAGCACCAGCGCGGCTAGACCAGCTGAGCCGATGGCATAGCCCTTGGTGACAGCTTTGGTGGTGTTGCCTACTGCATCCAGCGCGTCGGTTATTTTGCGCACGTCCGGCGGCAATTTGGACATTTCGGCGATCCCGCCAGCGTTATCGGTAATCGGACCATAGGCATCCAGTGCCACAATGATGCCGGCCATGGACAGCATTGAGGTCGCGGCGATGGCGATGCCATACAGGCCGCCCAAAGCGAAGGAACCCCAGATTGCCAGGCAGACGACCAGCACCGGCGCGGCGGTGGCCTTCATTGATACACCCAGACCCGCGATTACGTTGGTGCCGTGTCCGGTGGTTGAGGCCTCGGCAATATGGCGCACCGGCGCGTATTCAGTAGCAGTGTAATATTCGGTAATCCATACCATCGCCGCGGTCAGCGCCAGGCCGATCAGGGTGGCATAGTACAGATGCAGTGACGTAACCAGCTTGCCGTCTATCATCACACCTTCGCCCAACATCTTGGTGGTGATGGGGTAGAACGCGATTGCCGCCAGCACTGCGGAGACGGTCAGGCCGCGATACAGCGCGTTCATGATTTTGCCTCCTTCACGCGCCTTGACGAAAAAGGTGCCGACGATGGAGGCGATGATGGAGAAACCGCCCAACACTAACGGATAAATGACTGCTTCGCGCGAACCGGTAATCAACAGGCCGCCCAGCACCATGGTCGCAATGATGGTAACTGCGTAAGTCTCGAACAAATCAGCCGCCATGCCGGCGCAATCGCCGACGTTATCACCGACATTGTCGGCGATCACCGCCGGGTTACGCGGATCATCTTCCGGGATACCCGCTTCAACTTTACCGACCAGATCAGCGCCTACGTCAGCACCCTTGGTGAAAATACCGCCGCCCAGCCGTGCAAAAATGGAAATCAGCGAACCGCCGAAAGCCAGCCCCACTAAAGCATGAGTAGCTTCTTCGGTAGAGAATCCCAACATTATGGTAAGGAAAGCGTAATACCCAGCTACCCCGAGCAGACCCAAACCCACTACCAGCATGCCGGTTATTGCCCCACCTTTAAAAGATACATTCAACGCTGCATTCAGGCTTTCTTTCGCGGCTTCCGCTGTACGCACATTGGCGCGCACCGATACGTTCATGCCGATATAGCCAGTCAATCCAGACAGGATTGCACCAATGGCGAAGCCGACCGCAGTTGGCCATTTCAGCGCAACCAGAATAACCACAAACAAGATTGCACCGACTATGCCAATCGTGGTGTATTGCCGATTCAAGTAGGCAGAAGCCCCTTCCTGTATGGCTGCGGCAATCTCCCGCATTCTTTCATTGCCAGCCGGTCTACCGACTATCCATTTGATGGAAAATATGCCATAAAAAATTGCAACAATGGCGCATAACAACGCAAATCCCAAACCACCTGACATGGTACCCCTCCCTAAAGATAAATCAGACACCGCTCTGACATCCAAATATATGCCAACTATATGTTAGAGCCCCCCAATGCAATTCAGGTATCCCAAATGCAAGCCCCTAGGATACTTCGGATTTTGGATAATGACATGATATTTTTTCGGCCGATGCACTTATCTTGAAGAGCTAGCGCCTATCCGATGCAACTCGCTGGAATAGCAAGCCATCAATTCCACATAGCGCATGCTGTTGGCGCGCAGCGCGGTAATTTCTGCTTCAGTCAATGTACGCACCACTTTTCCAGGGCTCCCAATTACCAGTGAGTTATCAGGAATTGATTGGCCTTCGGTGATCAGCGTATTCGCTCCGATCAAACAATTTTTGCCAATAATGCTGTGATTGAGTACCACCGCCTTGATGCCGACCAGGCTGCCCGCACCGATAGTGCAGCCATGTAGTGTGGCTTGATGTCCCACAGTGACATCAGCTGCGACAATAAGGGGAGCGCCGGGGTCGGTATGCAGTATTGCGCCATCCTGGATGTTGCTGTTTTCGCCGATGTGAATCGGCTCGTTATCGCCGCGCAGCACTGCGTTGAACCACACGCTGACATTATTTTCCAGAATGACCCAGCCAATGACAGAGGCATTCTCCGCAATAAAATGCCGCTCACCGCGCAGTTCGGGAATACGATCACCCAAGCGATATAGCATGGCTAGTTTTTGCTCAGGGCAGCCACCCCTGCCGCCGCTATTTGCCCGTCCTGAAATGAGCGCACGCCGCTGATTCCTAGGCCACCCACGACCACGCCATCTATCAACAGTGGTACACCGCCTTCGGCAGGGATCACACCGGGCAGGGCGAGATGGATCAATCGGCCGCTCAGTACTGCGTCTTCCGAAACTTTGGTTGGGCGTTGAAAAGCCACGGCCGCGTGGGCCTTGTAGATCGCCGTCTCCACGCTACCAAACTGGGTGGTGTGCTCGCGCTGCAAATACAGCAGATGACCGCCATCGTCCACCACGGCAATCACCACGCGCCATTCATTAAGTTTTGCTTCGCTTTGTGCCGCAGCGGCAATGCGCTGGGCATCTTCCAGAGTGAGAATGGGTTTGTCAGCCATGATCAGGTCGCCATCAGTTACCGTTCAAGGCAGCGAAAATTTGGTCGCGTATTTTTTCCACGCCCCCCACGCCGGGAATTTTTATGCACTTGGGCGCGTGCGCATCGCCGGATGTTGCCCAGGCATTGTAGTATTCAACCAAGGGTTGGGTCTGGTCGTGGTAAACCACCAACCGTTTGATGACGGTATCTTCTACATCATCGGGGCGTTGTACCAGCTCCTCTCCAGTAACATCGTCTTTGCCTTCTACTTTGGGCGGGTTGAACTCCAGATGATAAGAACGTCCCGAAGACAAGTGCACGCGACGTCCGCTCATACGCTTGATTATTGCGCTATCAGCCACTTCTATTTCGACGACGAAATCGATCTCAATGCCGGCGTCTTTTATTGCCTGAGCCTGGGGAATAGTACGCGGAAAACCATCCAGTAAAAAACCACGCTGGCAGTCGGGTTCTTTGATGCGCTCTTTCACCAGACTGATGATAATGCCGTCGGAGATTAATACGCCCGCATCCATCAGCTTTTTTGCCGCGATTCCGGTCGGGGTGCCCGCTTTGGCGGCAGCACGAAGCATGTCCCCGGTGGAAATTTGCGGGATGTTGAATTTCTCCTTGATGAAATTCGCTTGGGTGCCTTTGCCTGCACCCGGTGGTCCCAACAGTATTACTCTCATTCTTTGTGTTATCTCCGTGTTTGTGTTTCGAATATTTTTCGTACTTCAAGCAAATCCTGTTCAGTATCTACTCCGCTTGGTGGAGCCTGTTCAGTGATCACCACCCCAATTTTGTAGCCATGATACAGCGCGCGTAATTGTTCCAGTGCTTCAAAATGTTCAATCGCTGCAGGGGCAAGCTGGCTGTAGGCACGTAAAAAACTGGCGCGATATGCGTAGATGCCAATGTGGCGCAATACAGGAAAATCTTTCGGCAGCACTCCCCAGAAGGGAGAGTTTCCCCCTTCCAACACCCCCTTGCTCTGCTTTCCCCCTCGGGAGGGGGAAAGAGCGCTTGCCCCCTCTCCCTCTGGGGGAGGGTTGGGGAGGGGGATGGAGGGCGAAGATAAAACCCTTTCCTCCCTTCCACCTTTCTCCCGGAGGGGGAAAGAGCAATCGTCTCGTCTCGGGGACGAGGCTAAACCCTCCCCCCTTCCACCTTCCCCCCGGAGGGAGGAAGGACAATCGTCTCTCCCTTCGGGCGAGGCTAAACCCTTAAACGCATCGCGTGGATAAGGAATCGGTGCGCGGCTGAAATATAACGCATTGCCATTCTTATCCAACACTGTCTTGACGATATTCGGATTGCGCAAAGCTGCTTCATCGTGAATGGCGTGACAGGCAGTGGCAATCGCACATTCAGGGTGCGCATACAGATGTTCGGCTACAGCGTGTATCAGTTCGGGCGGAATCAGCGGTTCGTCGCCCTGCACATTGACCACGATAGTGTCATCCGTCCAGCCCTGCTGTTCAACAACCTCGGCGATGCGATCTGTCCCGCTGGTATGACTGCCTTTCGTCAAACATGCTTTAAAGCCATGCTCGTGTACCACCTCGGCAATCGCGCGGTGATCTGTTGCTATCCAAATTTGTTGCGCGCCGCTCTGGGCCGCTTGTTCGGCCACCCTTACCACCATGGGTTTCCCTGCAATCAGTAGCAGCGGCTTACCGGGCAAGCGTGTGGATGCGTGGCGTGCCGGAATGACAACATGAAAATCGGTCATTTAGGAGCCTCTAAAAATTCAGAGTTCGCCCAAATGCAAGGCGCGGAAAAAATTTTAGTTCCGGCCAACCTAAAGGTTAACCTACGCTGAAACTTCGTTTTGCTGCGCCATATATGTTGGATATGTAAGCAAGAAATTTTTTCCGCAACACAGCAGTTGCGGATGAAATGTGGGTTTTTAGAGCCTCCCATTAAATTTTTTCGGCTTCTTCCGAGGTGAGCTTGCGCGCTTCATCGACCAGCATCACTGGAATGTCGTCGGCTATTTTATAGGCCAAGCGGTCAGCTTTGCAGATCAATTCCTGAGCGGATTTTTTGTAGACCAGCGGAGATTTGCATAAGGGGCAAACCAGAATATCAAGCAGTTTGTTATCCATGAGAGTCGATCTTTCGCAGTATGTGGTCTATCAGGGCTGGGTCAATTTGGGCATCCACACGCAATACCCAATATCGCGCATCAGCGAATGTAGCGCATTTTACCGCATCTTTTTCCGTCATGAGTATCACATCGCAATCTGCAAAAGCCAGATCGCTGGCCGTATAGGGATGATGGTCTGGAAATGCGTGCGGTGTGAATGAGATGCCCAGCGATTCCAGATGCTGGAAATAGCGTTGCGGATTTCCGATACCGGCAACAGCATGAATATTCCGTTTATGAAAATCGGCCGGAGCGGCCTTGTGAGTAGTGTCTAGCAAGTTATAAAAGGTCCAACCACTGAGACTCATCGCAAATTGGCCTGCAACGGTTTCGCCACCGTCAAATTGAAATTCGCGCAGCGATTCGTTTGCTCCCTCTCCTTCTGGGAGAGGGTTGGGGTGAGGGAGAGCGAAGCGAGGGTTCCGGGCTTGCACGTTTACCACCACGGCATCGACAGTTTGCAAACGCGATATGGGTTCGCGCAAAGGGCCAGCAGGGAGCATCAGGCCATTGCCAAATCCGCGCACACCGTCAATGACGGCAATCTCGATATCGCGCTGCAAGCGGTAATGCTGCAACCCGTCATCACACAACACCACATCGCAGAGCGGATGAACTTGCAAAGCAGCGCGCGCAGTGGCGGCGCGATTCGCACCTACCCACACAGGACAAATATCGCGTTGCGCCATCAATAAAGGTTCATCCCCGACCTGAGTGCTAGTGCTCGATATGCTGACTTTTTGGGGTCGTGAAATGGTCCGACCATAGCCACGACTGATAATGAGCGGATGCCAGCCCAATTCAACAAGCTGTTGTGCCAACGCAAGCGTGAGCGGTGTTTTGCCGGTTCCGCCGACACTGATGTTGCCGATCACGATGACTGGCAATAGCAATTGATGACTGGTCAGCATGCCATTGCGATACATCTCGCGACGTACCGCCACCAGCAGGCGAAAAATCAGGCTAAGCGGGAAAAGAATCAGGTGCAGAGGAGTGATGCGATACCAATGATGTTGCAGCCAGTGCACGTTAGGGAACCATTATTTAGATTGGTTTTGCGTGGTGAATGTGATCCGCCCATAGCCTGCTCGCCTTGCCGCTTCCATGACGTTTATTACGGACTGATGCGGCGCTTTAGCATCGGCGTTAATGACGATGGTGGGGTCGGTTTGATCGCCCGCCGCCTCTTTCAGTGCAGTGGCCAAGGCGTCCACTCCAGTATAGGACACTCCACGAGCATTGATGGCATAGTGCTCCGAGGCATCTACAGCGACGTTGATGAGATTGACTTTGGTGCTAGCAGAGGCTGCGCCCGCTTGCGGCAAGTTGATCTGCAATTCGGAAAACTTGGCGTAACTGGTGGTGACCATCATGAAAATCAAAATTACCAGCAACACATCTATCATCGGAATCAGATTGATCTCCGGCTCTTCACGACTACGTCCCCGCTGAAAGTTCATTCCCGATTAACCGATGCGTTGACCATGCACAATCTCTACCAGCTTGACGGCTTGTTGCTCCATCTCGATGGTCAGACTATCCACTTTCGAACGGAAGTGACGATAGGCAATCATACTGGGAATCGCTACGATCAGTCCAAAGGCAGTGTTATAAAGAGCCACAGAAATGCCATGAGCAAGCACCGCCGGGGTATTGCCTACCGCAGTTTGCGAACCAAAAATTTCGATCATGCCGACTACGGTACCGAATAGCCCCAGCAATGGGCTAATGGAGGCTATCGTTCCCAAGGTGGTAAGAAAGCGTTCCAAATCATGGGAGACTGCTCGTCCTGCCTCTTCAACCGATTCTTTCATTACTTCGGGCGTGCTTTTGATGTTTTTTAAACCAGCCGCAAAAATACATCCCAATGGAGAGCTCTTGGCAAGTTTGGTTAGCATGCCCTCGCTGACGCCGCGTTGCTTGAGTTCCTTAATGACTTCATCCAGCAGCGTGGGTGGCGCGACGCTATTGCTGCGCAACGCTATCGAACGTTCGATAATCAGACCGAGTGCAATGGCAGACGCTAAAATCAAAAAATAAATCGGCCAACCGGCCGCTTCAACAATTGCAAACACGCGGATTCTCCAAATGTGCTTAAATTAACAGGTCGCAACTGTAACGTGGTGCACCCACTTGAGCAACCTTTCTCACAGTTTACTTCAGCACTATTTTGCTAAGCTGGCATTTGAAAAGAGTATTTCTCTTTACTCACAAAACCTGTGGGTAACTTTGTGGATGACTCTGCGGTCTAGTGCTTTAAGTTGGCGTGGCACAAGGGATTCTGTTACTTTGCCTCTTTTTTAAAAACCAATAATACACTATAAAAACAATTAGTTAATGTAAGTTTAGGGTTTTGTTGATGAGCGAAGCAGCGAAAACCCGCAACTTTCCTTGGAGTGTGGATTATTTTGAATTGTCAATATGCCATTTGATCTTTTTTTTGAAGAAAAAACACGTGTTTTTCGTGTTACTGAACTCAACTTTGCAATCAAACAGTTGCTGGAAAGTGGTATTCCTTTGTTGTGGGTTAGAGGGGAAATTTCCAATTTTGTAAAGGCCTCTTCCGGCCATTTTTATTTTTCTTTGAAGGACGATCAAGCGCAAGTTCGCTGCGTGATGTTCCGGAATAAAAATCTTTTGTTGAAAGAACCCATTGCGAATGGTCAGCAGATAGAAATATTAGCAGTCGCTACTTTATATGAACAACGCGGCGATTTTCAGCTCACTGTCGAGCAAATGCGTCCTGCTGGTCTGGGCATACTGTATGAACAATTCGCCCGATTAAAGCAATTGCTGGAAAATCAGGGCTTATTCGACGCCGGACGCAAACGTGCCTTGCCCACATTCCCTAAAAGCATAGGCATTATCACCTCACCCCAGGCCGCTGCCTTGCGCGATGTGCTCACTACTTTAAAGTTACGCCTGCCAAGCGTGCCTGTGGTGCTGTATCCCACGCCAGTGCAAGGGACAGGCAGTGCTGAGAAAATCGCGCTCACCATCCAACTCGCTAACCAACACGCAGAGTGTGAAGTGCTGATCCTGTGTCGCGGCGGCGGTAGCATCGAAGACCTGTGGGCATTCAATGAAGAAGTCGTGGCGCGCGCCATCGCTGCCAGTGAAATCCCCATCGTCAGCGGGGTCGGGCACGAGACTGATTTCACTATCGCGGATTTCGTCGCGGACGAACGCGCCCCCACCCCCACTGCAGCAGCGCAACGCGCAGCCCCGGATCGTCTTGCCTTGCTCAGAGGTTTGCAAGACCAAGCACAGCACTTGCAACGCGCACAGCGCAATCGTTTGCAAAATGCGATGCAGTCATTAGATTATTTGCAACGCAACCTAGTGCATCCCGCACAACAACTACAGCGCCGGAATCAACAACTAGATCAACTGCAACAACGTATGCAGCGCGCCTTCACTTATGGACGGCAGCATCAATATTGGCAGTGGCAGTCACTCGTGCAACGGCTCCGCGCCGCAAGGAGCGACTTTGCCCCTCTCCAAGACCGGCAGGCCAACCTGGCGCAACGCTTGGTAAAGACTATGCGTGCAGCGCAGACGCAGCGATTGGTGCATGCAAACAATGCCGCGCAGCATTTGATTTTGCTCGACCCGCAAAAAGTCTTGGCACGCGGCTACAGTATTGTGCATGACGCAAAGGGCAAGGTGGTGTCGGATGCGGGACAGTTGATTGCTGGTGCAGAGCTGCGCATTACCTTTGCCCACGGGTTAGCCTGGACTCAAGTAAAAAAATTGGGCAGCATTAGCTCATCCCAAGAAACCAACGATGATGCTGTTTAAATGGATCGATGTCGCCGCGATGTGACTTTGTTACATAGCTCTTTGGGGCGCCGTCTTAATTACGGTAGAATGCCCTCTTTATTTTTTCGACCTTCAAAAAATGATTCAGGGCAGTATAGTGGCGATTGTCACACCCATGCATGAGGATGGCAGCCTTGATCTGGCGGCATTTCGGGCATTGATTGATTTTCACATCGAGCAGGGTACGGATGGCATTGTGGTAGTTGGTACCACCGGTGAATCGCCTACTGTTAATGTGGAAGAGCATGAGTTGCTGATTGCCGAGGCAGTGAAGCACGCCGCCAGGCGTATCCCCATCCTCGCCGGAACCGGCGCGAATTCCACCACCGAAGCGATTGAGTTGGCCAGCTTTTCAAAAAACGCTGGCGCGGATGCTTCGCTGACAGTCGTCCCCTACTACAACAAGCCGACGCAAGAGGGCTTGTATCAGCACTTCAAAGCCATCGCCGAAGCGGTGGATATGCCGCACATTTTATATAACGTACCGGGACGCACTGTTGCCGATATGAGCAACGACACTGCGCTGCGGCTGGCGCAGATTCCCAACATTGTTGGCATCAAGGATGCCACCGGAGACATTCAGCGCGGTAGTGATTTGTTGCAGCGTGCGGCTTTGTTGAAGCGCACTCATGGAGATTTTGCAATTTACAGCGGAGATGATGCCAGCTCTTTGGCGTTAATGTTGCTGGGCGCGCACGGTTCGATTTCGGTAACGGCAAACGTCGCCCCCAGGCTGATGCATGAAATGTGTCACGCGGCACTGAACGGCGAAATATTGAAGGCACGTGAAATAAATTTCCGGCTGCTCGGCTTACATTGCGACCTGTTCGTTGAAGCCAATCCCATCCCGGTGAAATGGGCGGTGGCACGTATGGGGAAAATGAAAAATGCCTTGCGCCTGCCGCTCACTCCTTTGTCACAATCTGCACATGGGATTGTCGAGGCAGCGATGTATCAGGCCGGGGTGCTCACGCATTAGTAGTGTAGTCGGCCATTAGAAATATTGTCGGAGAGAAACAATGAAAGTTTTACGAATCGGATTTTATTGCGCAGTGCTGGCAACTTTATTAAGTTGCACCACGTTAGCAGCGGATGGCAAGCGCATTGATTACGGCGCTGCTGCGCTGCAAGTGCCCTCACTGGAAATACCGCCCGATCTCACCATGCCGAGCGGCGATGAATATTACAAAATACCCCAAAGTCCGGCTGGGAGCCAGGAAGCTGCTGCACTGAATGCCTCAGCTAGTTCAGTGCAGGCTCCGGGTAACACCGAAGGGACAGCGACTTACTCTGATTACAGCAAAGGCGGCGTACAAAACCACGCTGCCAGTACATTATTGCCGACCGTGCCGGGCGTACATATGGAACGCAATAATGTGCAACGCTGGCTGGTAATTAACGACAAGGCAGAAAATGTTTGGCCTGAGATCAAATCATTTTGGCAGGAAATCGGGTTGCCTCTCAGTAACGAAGATCAGACAACCGGAGTAATGGAAACCCGCTGGGCAGAAAATCGCGCCGTAATAGCTCAGGGAGGCTCTTCTAATGGATTTAACCAGGAGTTCAGCACGGCCCATTCAGCGGGTGAGCGGGATCAATATCGCACCCGCCTGGAACGCGGCAAGGATGGCACGACGACCGAGGTGTATATCACCCATCGCGGCATCAAGGAGGAGTTCTCCGCAGCCAAGGGCACTTCCCAGTGGGTGGCGCGCAACAATGACCCCGAGCTGGAAGCAATCATATTGCAACGTCTGATGATGCGATTCGGAGTAAGTAAAGTTAATTCGTCCAATGCGGTCGCTGCAACCAACCCAATAGCCACCAACACCACACCCCTCAATGCTTCCGAACCCTTGGGGTTGGCCAGTTTAAGAGAAATTTCTGCTGGCGGCACAGTAATTATTGTAAACGATGCCTTTGACCGATCATGGCGAAAGGTAGGATTGGCTATTGAAAGCGCGGGACTGTCGGTGGAAGATAAAGACCGGGAAAAAGGCATCTACTTTTTGCGGCCGGTTAAACTCGATAGAGGTTGGCTGGATAAGCTGAAATTCTGGAAGAACGACGTAGATACCTCGCGGCACTATCGGGTCCAGGTCAAAGATGGCGGAACCTCGTGCGTAGTGTCCATCGTCGATCAGGATGGCGCCAGTAACAAGGTCAGCAAACAGATGCTTGAAGCGATCTACAAGCATATCAACCAGCAGCAGTAGGCATAGCTCAATTGTCCATGCGTTTTTCGTCTTTGGGCAGCGGCAGCGAAGGCAACGCGCTGCTGGTGGCGGTGGGCCGGACGCACGTACTCATGGATTGTGGTTTCGGGCTGCAGGATACCGTTGCGCGCTTGACACGGCTGGGTGTATCTCCGCAGCAATTAAGCGGCATTGTTGTCACCCATGAACACAGCGATCACATCAGCGGTGTGGCGCGGCTGGCGCGCAAATACAATCTGCCGGTTTGGCTGACGCATGGCACATTACGCAGCCACGCAAAGGCTTTTGTCGGCACAACCCATATCCATGAAATTGATCCTCAACTCGCGTTCGTCATTGGCGACATTGAGATTACCCCCTATTCCGTGCCGCACGATGCGGCCGAGCCGGTACAATTTGTGTTCAGCGATGGCGCACGACGGTTAGGCGTCTTGACGGATGCCGGCTGCAGTACCGCGCATATCGAGCAGACGCTGAGCGGTTGCCATGCACTGGTACTGGAATGTAATCATGATATTGAAATGCTGATGAACGGCGATTACCCATACAGCCTGAAGCAGCGTGTCGGCGGTCGCTTCGGGCATCTGAATAATCAGGAATCTGCGGGCATTTTAGCCAAGCTGGATATAAGCCGATTGCAACACTTGATTGCCGCGCATCTGAGCCGCAGGAACAACACCCCGGCACTTGCCGTGCGTGCGTTGAGTGTCGCTGCCAAATGCGCAGAAAGTTGGATAGGCGTAGCGACGCAGGAAAACGGGTTTGCCTGGCGCGAAATTACCTGACTTCCAGCGCGGGACGATGGCAATAAAAAAAGCCGACCTAAGTCGGCTTTTTCATGGCTACAACCCTACTGCTTACTTTTTCATTGCGTCCGCAGGAGCCGGAGCCGCCGCAGGAGCAGAGGCAGCCTCTGGTGCAATAACGGGAGCAGGAGTTGGGACAACAACTACAGCAGGAGCTTCAGTCTTTTGGCCGCAGGCAGTTAAAGCAAGCGTCAGCAGTGCAGCAATAAGAGCAATACGTTTCATTTCATGTTCCTTGAGAGTTTGAAGTGGAAATACAAAAGTTCCCTGATTTTAAATGCAACCAAAATCCAAAACGGCGACGCAGCAAAATCAAAGGCGGCGCATTCTATCAGTTAAACAAAGTAAATTCAGAGATATTCGATTTTCTGGCTATAGCCCCAGCCTGGTAGTGGTTACTACCTGATGGGAAGCGGTCCACATCTCCAGAAAGCGTGATTTCAAGACCCGTGCCTTTTCCGGATCATGTTGCGCCAAAATACCGCGCGGATCGTCAAAGTGAAAACGGCGCACATAATTTGTTTCGTCCGCGACAGAAAATGGCTCGGTGATGTGCTGCAAATTTTTGGGTGTTTGATAAATAAACATGCTGGTACCAAATTGACGCAACAGCATCAGCATGCGCGGACAGAGCGTGGATAAATAATGTGTGTCATGCGCCAATACGAACAGCCGATGGGCGTGATTGGCGAGTAAAAAATTGCGCAGCGTCACATAGCGCGCTTCGCTGTTATATCCCACCCCGTCAAAATCTTTTTCAAACAGGTAAAGATTGCGCTGAGCCAGTTTGCACAACGTATCCAGTGCGGCGATGTAATCCACAATCCCGTCCAGCTTGGTATGTTGCAACTCCTCAGTCATGATGTCTCCTCTGTCATGATGAATCTGCGCAGTTCAGAGCGCAGAAATATAACCGTCCAGATACCATTGGTAAAGCAGTTCCAGTAATTCAACTGCCCCGCCCTTCAAGGGTGGCAATTCGCGTTTATCGGCCAAAGTACGCAACAAGCGATAGTCACTCTCATTAACCGAGTGTGCTTCGCCGTTTATAAATATCCAATGGGCATGGCATAGCATCTGACTCTTCAGGTCTAGCTTTAGCCCTTTATTTTTTATTGCCTGCTCGAATTTTGCCAGGCTCCACGGTCGTGCAGGAACATCGAAAAAAATGTGCGGCTTGGGTTCACTCAAAAAACAACCGAGAAAATTCGCGATGTCCTCTTTATCCCAACGTATTTGCTTGATGACCTGTCCCACCTGACGCAGCATGGCCAAGCTAATTTCCGAAGGATATTGTTGCGTCTTCAAATCCGGGTCGGTGTAACTGCCCTCCACTACTATCCTGTCCTGCAAATACACCAGAAATTGTTCGGCCAATTCCTGATGGGCGGGCGTACGAAACCCTATGGAATAAGTCATGCAGTCGTCCTCGGCGATGCCGTTGTGCGCATAGTGCGGCGGCAGATACAGCATATCACCGGCTTCCAACACCCATTCCTGCTCGACCCTGAAATCACTGAGAATGCGCAACGGTGCGCCTGCTATCAGACTGCGGTCCCCCTGTGCGGAAATCTGCCAGCGGCGGTGCCCCGAACCTTGTAGCAAAAATACATCATAAGAATCAAAGTGCGGTCCCACCCCTCCTCCTTGGGGCGCATAGCTCACCATTAAGTCATCCAACCGCGCATGGGGAATAAAGGCAAAATGTTTGAGCAACCCGGCTGCTTCGAGAAGATAATGATTTACGCCTTGCACCAGTACGGTCCATTTGGTGTTGGCCTCGCTCTTCTTACCCAAGCGCTCAAAATCTGCCGGTTCGAAAGGCGCTTGCCGCAATTTAAATTTGCCGCGCTGCCGAGTCACCAACCGCGCCTGTATGTCTTCTGTACAGGCCAACGCTATTAATTGCTGCGGATTAATCAAGCCCTGGAATTGGGGAAAAGCCTGACGAATCAACAAAGGTTTTTTCTGCCAGTAATCGCTCAGGAATTCCTTAATGGTCAGGCCGCCGAGCCAGAGAGGTTTGCTTTTCATCATGCAGATTATAGCGGCCCCTGTCTAGCCCGGGGGGACACGTAAAATTTTTTATGGCATGATCAAAAATGTGTTTAAAATGCATCTCAGGGGTAACATGCATCTCAGGGAGAAATATTAATGCAATTTGTACAACTTACTGCCGGGATAGAAGCACCGCCTTTCGAATTACCGGATTCCGACATGCAGGATTTCAGTCTCGCATCCCAGCGCGGCAAAAAAAATATCGTGCTGTATTTCTACCCTAAGGATGACACGCCGGGCTGCACCATGGAAGCCAATGAATTTAGCGCATTGGAAGACGAGTTCAATAAACTGGATACCATTGTGGTCGGCATCAGCCGCGATGATTGTTTAAACCATGCATCCTTTCGCGATAAATATGGCTTGTCCGTATTGCTGCTCTCCGATCCCGATGCGAATGTCTGTAAACGTTATGGTGTGATGTATGAAAAAGAAGTTGAGGGACATAAAAAATGGTGCATCAAGCGCTCCACTTTCATCATCAATCAAGACGGCAAGTTGCGTCACGTGATGTACGGCGTGCATGCACACGGGCATGCTCAGGAAGTTTTTAATTTGGTAAAGGATATGGAATGAAAATCGCCAAAGACACAGTGGTTTCACTGAACTATGAATTGTTTGACTCGAGCGGCGAATTGCTGGAAAAAGTCGAAGAGCAGATCAGTTATTTGCATGGCGGCTACGATGGCATTTTTCCGTTGGTCGAAGAAGCCTTGCACGGCAAAAGTGTCGGCGAAAAAATCAGCGTTACCATGCAGCCCGATGACGCTTTCGGCGAATATGACCACAGTCTGGTCGAAGTCGAACCGCGCAGCTCATTCCCTAAAGAAGTCGCCGTTGGCATGCAATTCGAAGGCGCGCCCGAAGCTTCTGACGATGAAGATTTTTTGCT
>JANYHX010000153.1 GCA_025362155.1 Gallionella sp.
GGCCTTTTTCAGTATCAGCCTGCTCTATGCGACCGTAGCGGCATTATCGTTTATTCCGCTCAAGCTGCATTGGCCGCGATTCAATTTGCAATTGGCAGGTCAAATTGTTACCGATATTATCGCCTTGAACGTGCTTGCCTATATTAATGAAGGGCTGCGGAGTAGTGTCGGCTTGTTGTTAATGGTCTCGCTGGCGGCAGCCGGGCTGATCAGCAGAGGCAAGATATCTCTATTTTTTGCTGCATTGACCAGTATTGCGGCACTGCTTGAGCATACCTATGAAGTACTGCATGGCGATGCTGACGTGGGGCAATATGTACAGGTCGGATTGCTGTGTATTTCTTACTTTGCGGTGGCTTGGTTAGCGCACACCTTGGCGAAATATGCAGTTGATAGTCAACAGTTGGCCCAGCGGCGCGGGCGTGATCTGGTCAGTTTGTCTGAGGCGAATCGTCTGGTAATGCGCGATATGCAGGACGGCGTACTGGTAATAGATGGAGAAGGCATGATCATGCAAATGAATGCCCGAGCTGAACAGTTATTGCGTAAAACTATTAGTCCGAAAAGCCCCCTGTTAGCAGCTTTTCCCATTTTGTTTGGGCAATATGCGTTGTGGAAGCAATCAGGAAGCACTAGCCGTAACACGGTACAGTTAGATGTGGGATTGCAAGCCAGGTTGCGCTTTGTTTCCATTGAGCGTGACGCGGCAAATGGCGCGGTGATTTTTCTGGAAGATATGCAGCGGATTCGCGCCGAAGCACAGCAAATCAAGCTGGCTGCACTGGGGCGTTTGACTGCGAATATTGCTCACGAGGTGCGTAATCCCTTGTCTGCAATTAGCTATGCGACCGAATTGTTGCAGGAGGAGCCGGGCGATGCGCGTCACCAACGCTTGTTGCAAATCGTACTGGATAATACCCAGCGGATTAATCAGATCGTGCAAGACGTGATGCAATTGAATCGGCGTGATCGCGTACAGCCTGAGGTATTCGATTTGGCTATAATGTTGCGCACCTTTGTAGAGGAATTCAATTCTGCAGAGCGTTTTGAACCGGGTTTGATAGTGGTGACAGGAGTGGCGGGAGGCGAGGTTTCCTTTGATCGTGACCACCTGCGGCAGGTGCTGTGGAATTTATGTCGCAACGCATTGCGATATGGCAGCACTTTGCCCGGCAGCGTAGCGCTGACCATGCGCACAGAGCAGGGACGGGTCATGCTGACTGTTGAAGATGATGGTCCCGGTATCTCCGCCGAACATCAAGGCAAATTATTCGAGCCCTTTTTCACTACTGCGCCGGATGGGACCGGTCTGGGTTTGTATATTGCCAAGGAATTATGCGAAGCAAATGGCGCGCTGCTGGAATATCAAGCAGGGAGGGCGCAGCCGAGGGCGTGTTTTTGTATAACATTTGGATATCTGCGTCGAGATGGTGAAAGGCATGGGCATGGCGAATAACATGAAGAGCCATAAGGTGTTGCTGGTGGATGATGAGCCGGACATTCTGGAGCTGCTGGAACTGGCATTGCGCAAGATGGGACTGGAGGTGGATAAAGCGGAAAATGTGCGCGAGGCATTGGCCAAATTGGCGGCGCGGCGCTATGACCTGTGTTTGACCGACATGCGTTTGCCCGATGGCGATGGTCTGCAAGTGGTGCAGCATATCGCGCAGCACAATCTGGATGTTCCGGTGGCCGTGATCACCGCGCATGGCAATACCGAAAATGCTGTCACGGCGCTCAAGGCGGGCGCGTTCGATTACTTGAGCAAACCGGTTTCACTGGATCAGTTGCGAGCCTTGGTGAAATCCGCGCTGAAGCTGCCACAGGCAGGCCCATCCGGCGACAAGATGCTGCTCGGACATTCACCGGCCATGCAGAAGGTGCGTGACTTGATCAAGCGTGTGGCGCGCAGCCAGGCGCCGGTACACATCAGCGGAGAGTCGGGTAGCGGCAAGGAATTGGCGGCACGACTGATCGTGCAAAGCGGCGCGCGGCATGACCAGCCGTTCATTGCGGTGAACTGTGGGGCCATTCCTGCAAATTTGATGGAGAATGAATTTTTCGGCTACAAGAAAGGCGCGTTTACCGGCGCGGACAAGGACCGGGACGGTTTTTTCCAGGCGGCGCACGGCGGGACATTGTTTCTCGATGAGGTCGCGGATTTGCCGTTACCCATGCAGGTGAAATTATTGCGCGCGATCCAGGAGAAGCGCGTGCGCAAAATCGGCGCCACTGGCGAAGAGCCTGTGGACGTGCGCATCATCAGCGCGACGCACCACGATTTGGCTGAACGCGTCCGGCAGGGTGGATTCCGTCAGGACTTGTATTACCGCCTTAGCGTGATTCCGATTCAGATGCCTGCATTGCGTGAGTCGCGTGAAGATATTCCGGAAATCGCAAGTCGGATTTTGGAGCGTTTGCGCGGTGATTCAGATGTGCGTTTTTCAGAAAATGTGTTGCGTGCGCTCCAAAGCTACAGCTTTCCAGGCAATGTGCGCGAACTGGAAAATATCATCGAAAGGGCATTGGCGATGTGTTTCGGCGGGGTGATCGAAGAGCAGGACTTATTGTTGGTGCCTGTAGAACATAATCAACCTGATAATGCAGCCCTCAGCAGCAAATACCCGCTACCGAAATATTTGGATCAAGTCGAGCGGCAAGCCTTGCTGGAAGCGCTGGAGCAGACCGGATTTAATCGCACCGCTGCTGCCAAGCTGTTGGGGCTGACGTTCCGCACCATGCGCTACCGCATGGTGCGACTCGGCATCAAGGATCCGCATGGAACAGACGATGCGGAATGACATCCCGTTGAAAATCGATGCGCAAGGTTTGTTGGCCGGTTGCGAATATGTCCCGTCGCCGAACTGTGACGACCGCCCTCCGGGAGTCATCGAATTGCTGGTGATACACAACATCAGCCTGCTGCCGGGCGAGTTTGGCGGCGATGGCGTGCAACGGCTGTTCACCAACACGCTGGATGCGGCAGCCCATCCCTATTACGCAACTATCGCCGGGTTGAAGGTGTCGGCACACTTCTTTGTGCGCCGCGACGGGCAGATCGTGCAGTTCGTTCCCTGCCTGAAACGGGCCTGGCATGCCGGGGAATCCTGCTGGCAGGGGGTCTCGCGCTGCAACGATTTTTCGATTGGCATTGAATTGGAGGGGAGCGATGAGGAGCCGTTTACCGATGCACAATACACCGGGCTCATTCGTTTGACCATTGCGTTGCGTTCAGTCTACCCGATACAGGGTATTGCGGGCCATAGCGATATCGCTCCGCAGCGTAAGACCGATCCCGGTCCCTGTTTCGATTGGGTACGTTATCTGACTGGCTGCACAAAGTTAAGAGGGTAGCGGCGTATTCTGCATTAAAAGCGGCGCTTGGCAGGGTAACCTGATTTTTGCCACATGCAAGTTTTTGCGCATGGGTTTAGTAGAATAGATACAGAATATTTTTTTGCTTGCAATATTTTTGTTAACTACTACAATTAGCTCCGCCGCTAGAAAAAATTACTAGATATAGTAGTTTTCGTTTTTGGGGTTAAAAAGTTTAAAGGGAAAAATCTTATGCTGCATGCCGCTACTGATAGCATTTCAACCTCTCCGATGCTTGCCAATAACGTTTCTGACTCAATTCAGTCGCCCCCCCCTAATCCGTTCGATCAATACAAGGTAATTCGCCGCAATGGTTCCGTGGTGGTCTTTGAACCAGCCAAGATTTCGATTGCGCTGACCAAGGCGTTTATCGCGGTTAATGGAGGCCAAGGTGCGGCATCGGCGCGCGTTCGCGAGATGGTCGAACAGTTGACTAGTGGTGTTGTTTCGGCGCTGATGCGCCGTCAGCCGCATGGCGGGACGATGCACATCGAAGATATTCAGGATCAGGTTGAGTTGGGTTTGATGCGTTCCGGCGAGCACGATGTTGCCCGCACCTATGTACTGTACCGCGAAGAGCGCTCACGTTCTCGCGCCAAGTCAAAAAGCAAAGAGCCGATTCATATTATCAATGTCACCGGTGAGGATGGGGTGGCGCGTCCACTCGATTTGGATCGTCTTTCCGCGTTGGTGCAGGATGCCTGTGCGGGCCTGGGCGATGCGGTTGCCGCAGATGCGGTTATCAAGCTGACGCTCAAGGATTTGTACGATGGCGTGGCGTTGCACGAAGTGCGCAAATGTCTGGTGCTGTCCGCGCGTTCCTTGATCGAAAAAGAACCGGCCTATAATTTTGTCACCGCACGTTTGTTGCTGAATACCATTTGCAGCGAGACGCTGGGCGAAGAAATCGCGCCTGGGGATATGGCGACACGCTATGCGACCTATTTTCCAAAATTCATCAAGCAGGGTATCAAGGCGGAATTGCTGGATGCGCGCCTGGGACAGTTTGATTTGAAGCGACTCGCCAAGGAACTGGATGCGCAGCGTGATTTGCAATTTGGCTATCTTGGCCTGCAAACCTTGTATGACCGCTATTTTTTACATATCGAAGGCAAGCGCATCGAATTGCCGCAAGCATTTTTCATGCGTGTCGCAATGGGGCTGGCGCTGAATGAGATAGACCGCGAAGCGCGCGCGGTGGAATTCTATCGCCTGCTATCCAGCTTTGATTTCATGAGCTCGACGCCGACACTCTTTAATTCCGGTTCGCAGCGTTCGCAGCTGTCTTCGTGCTATCTGACTACGGTGGCGGATGATCTCGACGGGATATACGAAGCTATCAAGGAAAATGCATTACTCGCCAAATACGCCGGAGGTTTGGGGAATGACTGGACGCCAGTACGAGCACTGGGGGCGCACATCAAGGGAACGAATGGACAATCGCAAGGGGTGGTGCCGTTCCTGAAGGTGGTGAACGATACCGCCGTCGCGGTGAATCAGGGCGGAAAACGCAAGGGCGCGGTGTGCGCCTATCTGGAAACCTGGCATCTGGATATTGAGGAATTTTTGGATCTGCGCAAGAACACCGGCGATGATCGTCGCCGCACTCACGACATGAATACCGCCAACTGGATCCCCGACCTATTTATGAAGCGCGTTATGGAGAATGGCGACTGGACCTTGTTCTCGCCATCCAACGTGCCGGATTTGCATGACAAGTATGGTGCCGATTTCGAGCGTGCCTATACTGCATATGAGGCGAAAACCGCCAGCGGCGAACTCAAGCTGTTCAAAAAGGTTCCGGCGGCCAGCTTGTGGCGCAAGATGCTGACCATGCTGTTTGAGACTGGCCATCCGTGGATTACTTTTAAGGATCCCTGCAACATCCGTTCGCCGCAGCAACATGTGGGTGTGGTACACAGTTCCAATCTGTGTACTGAAATTACCCTGAATACTAGTGACGAAGAGATCGCCGTGTGTAACCTCGGCTCGATCAATCTGGCTGCGCACTTGTACCCCCAAAATGACAAAAATGGGCGACACGAAAAAGCCGGGCAAATCGATCATGACAAGCTGCGCCGCACCATCACTACTGCAATGCGCATGCTGGATAACGTGATCGACATTAACTACTACGCAGTGGGCAAAGCGCGTAATTCCAACCTCAAACACCGCCCGGTGGGCCTTGGCATCATGGGCTTTCAGGATTGTTTGCATGAGCTGCGCATTCCTTATGCATCCGATGCAGCAGTGGAGTTTGCCGACCGTTCGATGGAGGCGGTTTGCTACTACGCCTATTGGGCATCTACCGAATTGGCCGAAGAGCGCGGTCGTTATGCCACCTATCGCGGCAGCCTTTGGGATCGTGGAATTCTTCCGCAAGACTCTCTCGACTTGCTGCGTCAGGAGCGTGGCGGTTATGTCGAAGTGGATATGTCGGCCAGTATGGATTGGGAGGCACTGCGTGCGCGCATCAAACAACATGGCATGCGCAATTCCAATTGTGTCGCGATTGCGCCTACCGCCACCATATCCAACATTATCGGCGTGTCGGCTTGCATCGAGCCGACCTATCAGAATATTTTCGTGAAGTCGAACCTGTCCGGTGAATTTACCGTCATCAATGAGCATCTTGTGGCTGACCTGAAACACCTCGGCCTGTGGGATGAAGTGATGATCGCCGACCTGAAATATTTCGATGGCACCTTGGCGAAAATTGATCGCATCCCCACAGAGCTTCGCAGTCTGTATGCCACCGCCTTTGAAGTGGAGCCAAGTTGGCTAATCGAAGCCGCATCGCGCCGTCAGAAGTGGATAGATCAGGCGCAGTCGTTAAACATTTATATGGCGGGCGTGTCGGGCCGAAAACTGGATGAGACGTATAAATTGGCCTGGCTGCGTGGCTTGAAGACAACTTACTATTTACGCACCATGGGTGCCACTTCGGCAGAGAAATCCACCGGGCGGGTCGGTGCGCTGAATGCGGTTCCAACTACAGGCAGTACAGAAGAAAATCAGTTTTGTTCGATTGATAATCCTGAATGTGAGGCTTGCCAATAAACCGAACATTCATGATTGCGGTGTAAGCTAATTTGCACAGCTAGTTAAGCGTAGTGGCCGAAAGCACAATTCTGATATGAGGCTTGAGTAATGGCAGCCTGAAGACGAAAAAACAGTAGGGTATAAAGGAGAAAAATAATATGCTGAATTTTGAGGAAGACATCAAGGCATCCGCGATGCCATTGGGGATGATGCGTATTTCTTCATTCGGAGAATCACTGATCATGCAAAAATTAGCTATCCAGATTGACGATAGCGGTATGGCCGAACCAACAGTTCCGGCCAAGGTAGCCGGACGCATTCGTGTCGAAGACAAGCGCATTATTAATTGCAACGCGGACGTGAACCAGCTGGTGCCGTTTAAGTACAAGTGGGCATGGGAAAAATATTTGGCCGCCTGCGCCAATCACTGGATGCCGCAGGAAGTGAACATGACCGCAGACATTGCGCTATGGAAAAGCGACAAGTTGAGCGAGGATGAACGGCTCCTGGTGAAACGCAACCTTGGTTTTTTCACTACGGCGGATAGCCTGGCAGCGAACAACATCGTGCTCGGCACCTATCGCCACATCAGCAATCCGGAGTGCCGCCAATACCTGCTGCGCCAGGCGTTTGAAGAGGCGATCCATACCCACGCCTACCAATACATCGTGGAAAGCCTGGGCCTGGATGAAGGCGAAATATTCAATATGTACCACGAGGTGCCGAGCATACGCGCCAAGGACGAGTTCCTGTTGCCGTTCATTGACACATTAACCAACCCTGCCTTCAAGACCGGTACACCGGAAGCGGATCGTCAGTTGCTGCGCAGCCTGATCGTGTTCGCCTGCATCATGGAAGGTTTATTTTTCTACGTAGGCTTCGTGCAGATACTTGCGTTGGGACGCCAGAATAAAATGACCGGGGCGGCCGAACAATATCAATACATTCTACGTGACGAATCCATGCACCTGAATTTCGGCGTGGACGTAATCAACCAGATCAAAATGGAGAACCCGCATCTGTGGACCACGGAATTCCGCGAGGAAATTCGGGGTTTGATGCAAAAGGGCGTGGAGTTGGAATATGCCTATGCCGAAGACACCATGCCGCGCGGCGTGCTGGGTCTGAATGCAACGATGTTTAAAGAATACTTACGTTTTATTGCCAATCGCCGCTGCCAGCAAATCGGTGTGGATGTGTTGTATCAAGGTGCGACTAATCCGTTCCCGTGGATGGCAGAAATGATAGACCTCAAGAAGGAGAAAAACTTTTTTGAAACCCGTGTCACCGAATATCAGACCGGTGGCGCGTTGTCCTGGGATTAGCTTGTACAGCCATAACGGATTACTACGCCACCTTAAAACGGGGCGAAGTAGCTGGCTATAGGTTGCAAATGGTGCTGCATAGCTATTTGAGGGTACTGGACTTAAGGGATGGGCTTTAGTTCTTGCTTGAATTAAGCATGGGCTGGGGGTGTAAGTGTAGTAAACGTAAGAGTAGTATTTTTCTAACTTTCATCATTGAAGGAGAATTAAAATGGTAGTAAAAAAGAAAGCAGCAGCTAAACCTGCAGCAAAAAAGGCGGCGGCCAGGAAGCCGGCGGCTAAAAAAGTAGCGGCGAAGAAACCGGCAGCAAAGAAAGCCGTTGCCAAGAAAAAGCCAGCAGCTAAAAAGGCAGCCGCCAAAAAGCCAGCAGCTAAAAAAGCCGTTGCCAAGAAAAAGCCAGTAGCTAAAAAGGCAGCCGCCAAAAAGCCAGCAGCTAAAAAAGCCGTTGCCAAGAAAAAGCCAGTAGCTAAAAAGGCAGCCGCCAAAAAGCCAGCAGCTAAAAAAGCGGTAGCGAGGAAACCAGCAGCGAAAAAGACTGCCTCACCTGCTATGGTATCCAAACCAGCTATGCCTGCACCGTCGGCTCCTGCCCCTGTGCGTCCGGCTGCAACATGGCCTTTTCCTACTCCGGGGATCGGCAAGCCGAACTAGGCATTGGTTCGCTGTGGTGGATAGCCCCTGAGGTCTGTGGGTTCTGAGGGTTGGACAGTAGGGGCTTGACCACGGTAGGCTTGGTTTTTTGGGCGCACTAACGGGTGCGTGCGCCTTTTTACTTCATCAGCGGAATGTTGGTGTGAGTTTTTTCATATTGCGAACCTTCGGATTTGCGATAGCTTTTCTGTCCGCAAAATTTTATCACCCACCTGGTTTTAAATATTCCAGCAAGCTGGTTATGCCAAATGCCAACACGGCAAGTATCATTACCCCGGTTGCCAGCCAGCCCAACCACTTCAGGCGAGTGCCGATCACGAATTTGCCCATCACTTCTTGCTGTGTGGCAATACGCATCATGGCGATCATTAAAGGAACGGATATTATCCCATTGAGGACGGCGCTCCACAGGAGTGCCTTCACGGGATCAATCGGACTGAAATCCAGAAGTACGCCAACCAGGGTGGCCAAAGCGATAATGGCATAAAAACCTTTTGCTGATTTCAGCTCCAGGCCAAGGCTCGAGGACCAGCGAAATGTTTCCGCCACCGCATAAGCTGCCGAACCTGCCAGAACCGGCACGGCCAGCAAGCCGGTACCGAGAATGCCGGCCGCAAATAATAAAAAGGTGAATTCGCCGCCAATCGGGCGCAACGCTTCCGCAGCTTGAGCGGACGTCTGAATGTCATGCAAGCCATGGGTGTAAAGGGTAATCGCGGTAGTGAGCATGATGAAGAAAGCAATGATATTTGAGAAAGCCATGCCCAGTGCGGTATCGATGTTGATACGGTGTAGATGGTGCCGGGCATTCTCCGGCGAATTACGCAACGATATCCCGTCGTGTTTCAGAGCTAACTCTTCCACTTCCTGGCCTGCCTGCCAGAAAAATAAATAGGGGCTAATGGTCGTACCAAAAATTGCCACAATGAGTAGCAAATAGTTTTGTGAGATTTCAATTTTTGGTACTAGCGTTCCGTGCAACATCGCGCCCCAAGGAATATGCGAGGCAAATACGGTTCCCACATAGGCAAATAATGATAACGTCAGCCACTTCAGTATGCCCACATAGCGTTGATAAGGGATGAACACCTGCAATAGCAAACACGTCATACCTAATGCCACTGCATAGAGGTGCCTTGGTCCGCCGACTACTAATTTAATGGCGTCCGCCATTGCTGCCAGATCGGCTCCGATATTGATGGTGTTAGCCACCAACAACAATGTAACCAACGAGAAGGTGACTCCGCGCGAGTGAGTCTTCGCCAAATTGGCGGCCAATCCTTGCCCGGTGATGCAGCCGATGCGTGCGCTGATTATCTGGATTCCGACCATTAAGGGATAAGTGATAAGCAGCGTCCACAGTGTGCCGAAACCATATTGCGCACCGCCTTGGGAATAGGTAGCAATGCCGCTGGGATCGTCATCGGCGGCGCCCGTAATCAGTCCGGGGCCAAGCTTGCTTAGCCACTGGCGAAGTGTTTTTTTCATGGGAAGAATAACTGATTGGTTGGAAATAAGCGGCGGCGATTTTCGCATACTTTAATATCGTAAGCGGGATTAATTGCTGATCATTATTGCGATAACCCAGTAACGTGCTAACTTTCCTGCTGCCATGAACAGCGCGGCCTGCCACCAGTTAAGGCGCAGCCAGCCAGCGGTGAGACACAACGCATCACCAACTAATGGTACCCAGGCGAGTAGTAGTGCGGGTATGCCGTAGTGGCGCAGCTTTTCGACATGTTTGAGTTGCCGCTTGGGTGGCAATAACCAGCCCATAGCGAAGGTCAGCATGCCGCCCAGTGTGTTGCCGATGGTAGCGACGGTCAGCGCGATCCATAGCGTTTCCGGATAGGCTTTGAGTACGGCGAACAGTGCGGCTTCCGAGCCACCGGGGAGCAGTGTGGCGGCGAGGAAGCTGGAGATGAATAGTCCCCATAGGCCGAGGTCGCTGGTGAAGGATAGAGTATGTGTGTCCATTGCTTTCGTCATTCTCACGCAGCGGGAATGACGGGGCGGCCAAGTAAGGTTTTACTTCTTCTTTGGCATGTATAAATCGGTAATAGTACCTTCCGCCATTTCTGCCGCGAAGCCCAGCGTTTCTGACAGAGTCGGATGCGGGTGTATGGTTAGACCGATGTCTTCCATGTCCGCGCCCATCTCCAGAGCAAGAACCGCTTCGGCAATCAGCTCACCAGCATTCACGCCGACAATGCCTGCACCCAGGATGCGGCGCGTTTTAGGGTCGAGCAGCAGTTTGGTGGAGCCTTCCTCACGGCCAACGGATAACGCGCGTCCCGAAGCCGCCCAGGGGAAGCTGGCTTTTTCATACGCTATGCCTTGAGCCTTGGCTTGCGTTTCGGTAAGGCCCATCCACGCGATTTCGGGATCAGTGTACGCCACTGAAGGAATGGTCAGCGGCTCGAACGCGGCATGATGCCCAGCAATAACTTCCGCAGCCACTTTGCCTTCGTGCACCGCCTTGTGTGCCAGCATCGGGTCGCCAACGATGTCGCCGATCGCATAAATGTGCGGCACGTTGGTGCGCATCTGGATATTCACCGGAATGAAGCCACGCTCGTTGACGGTTACACCCGCGGCATCCGCGGCTATGTCGCGCCCATTGGGACGGCGACCCACGGCCATCAACACGCGGTCATATAGTTGCGGCTCGGGGGCTTGTTCCCCTTCGAAAGACACTTTCAGACCGCTTTTTTGTGCCTCGATTTTGCTGACTTTGGTTTTCAGATAAATCGCTTCATAACGTTTTTCAATACGCTTGTGCAGCGGCTTGACCAAATCCTTGTCCGCTCCCGGCATCAGCTGATCCATCAACTCGACCACGGTGGTTTTAGAACCCAGCGCATCATACACGGTGGCCATTTCCAGTCCGATGATACCGCCACCGATAATTAACAAGCGCTTGGGCACATCCAGCAATTGCAATGCGCCAGTGGAATCTATGATGCGTGGATCGTCGTAAGGAAAGCCCGGGATACGCGTCACGCTGGATCCGGCGGCGATGATCGCAGTGTCGAAGCTGATGGTCTTCTTACCGTCCCTGGTTTCAACCACCACGTGATTAGGCGACGTGAATTTTGCGCTGCCCTGCACTACCTGCACTTTGCGCTGCTTTGCCAGTGCAGTTAATCCGCCGGTGAGCTTGCTGATGATGCTTTCCTTCCAGCTGCGGACTGCGTCGATGTCAATTTTTGGTTTCGCAAAGGTAACGCCGTGATGTGCCACGTCTTCGGCTTCGCTGATGACCTTGGCAACATGCAGTAAGGCCTTGGACGGAATGCAACCGACATTCAGGCACACGCCACCCAGCTTGGTATGTTTCTCAATCAGCACCACCTGCTTGCCCAGATCGGCCGCGCGGAACGCGGCGGTATAGCCGCCCGGACCAGCGCCGAGCACCAGTACTTCGGCGTGAATGTCGCCTTTTACAAAAGATTGTGGACTCGGGACTTGGGACGGAGTGGATGCAGATACCGAAGCGTTCTTTAACCCTTCTCGGAACCCCTCCCGGGTCCCCTCGCTGCGTTCTCCCCCCGTCAGGGGACGAGCCAGTTCATCTCCTGACAAGGGGAGGGTAGGTGGGGTTGCGGTTTGTGCACTACTTTCCAATGTCAGAATAACGCTGTCTTTAGAAACTTTATCGCCAACTTTAACTTGGAGTGATTTCACTACGCCCGCGGATGGGCTGGGCACTTCCATCGCGGCTTTGTCAGTTTCCAGCGCGATCAGGGATTGCTCGGCCTCGATTTTGTCACCCGCCTTTACAAACACCTCGATGACCGCAACGTCTTTAAAATCGCCAATGTCTGGCACCTTTACTGCT
>JANYHX010000197.1 GCA_025362155.1 Gallionella sp.
ATTTTCCGCGAATCATAATCAAGCATTTAAAAGATCATCCGGACAATATTTCTGCGTGATGAATCCAGATGTCCGCATGCATGGCGAGGTATTTGTGGCGTTGCATTCCTGCCTGCAAGATACTACCGTAGGAGTGGCTGCTCCTGTAGTGGTCGGAGATTCCGGCGCAATGGAAGATAGCGCGCGGCACTTTCCCACTCCATTCAAAATATTGTGCAAGGCGCTGGGTAGCTGCCGGGGTGGCGACTATAGGTTAAATGGTGAGACGCTCTTTCCTGATTGGGTAGCGGGAATGTTCATGCTGTTCCGCCGCGAAGTATTTGAAAAACTGGGGGGCTTCGATGAGCGCTACTTTCTATACTACGAGGATGTGGATCTGTGCGCCCGATTGAAGCTGCATGGCTATGCCGTAGCACTGTGCCCAGCTGCTACCGTGATTCATCACGCGCAACGCCACAGTCATCAAAACATTCAATATTTAAGGTGGCATCTATCCAGCATGCTGCGATTTTTTGTCTCAGCGCCGTTCTGGAAAATATGCTGGCGGCGCTTGATGAAGCAATCTCCTTGGCGATAAAAAATGACGGCTGCCTGTGATGAAATTTCTGATTACCGGTGCTAACGGATTTGTGGGCAAGCCGCTCTGTGCGGAATTGCTTCTGCAGGGGAACTCTGTTTCTGCAGCATCGCGCCAAGCTAGCCCCTTGCCGGAACACATCAAAACTGTCCCCGTAGAAAATATCAATGCAAGCACGGATTGGCTAGGTGCTCTTCTGGGCGTGGATGTGGTAATCCATCTGGCCGCGCGGGCGCATGTGATGAAAGATTTTGCCACCGATCCTTTAGCAGAATTTCTCAAGGTCAATCTGCATGGAACGGTTAATCTTGCACAGCAGGCAGTACAGGCTAGCGTCAAACGACTTGTCTATGTAAGTTCAGTCAAAGTGAATGGCGAGGCCACCGCCGATTTACAGTTCTTCACCGAATCGGATCGAGCCGCTCCGCAAGACCCCTATGGTGTCTCCAAGTGGCAAGCCGAACAAGCCTTACAGCACATCGCTCAGGAAACTGGGCTGGAGATCGTGATCGTGCGTCCGCCTTTGGTTTATGGTCCCCGGGTAAAAGGAAATTTCATGCGCTTGCTGGCCGCGATCGATAGGGAAATACCCTTACCGCTGGTGGGCGCGAACAATCTGCGCAGTCTGGTGTATGTGGGCAATCTGGTGGATGCCTTGATTGCCTGTGCAACCCATCCTGCTGCCGCCGGACAGACTTATTTGGTCAGTGATGGCGCAGACATTTCGACGGCGAGTCTAGTGAAAAAAATCGCCGCAGCTTTGGGTCGCCACAACCGCTCATTTTATTTTCCGCCCGCGCTGTTGCGCGCTGGGGCAACTTTATTGGGACGTGCGGAACAGGTTGATAGATTGCTTGGCGCGTTGCGCATCAGGGATAAAAAAATACGCAGCGACCTGAATTGGTCTCCACCCTATACGCTCGAACAGGGCTTATATGAAACCGCTAAATGGTATCGCGCTCAACGTAACCCATCCTGAATTATTGGAAAACGCGGGCATTATTGAGCATTACATAACTCATTACACCGTTCACCCTGAGGTATCGAAGGGCGAAACCTTATACCAGCCTCAGGCTTCGATACCTCAGCCCGAACGGAATGGTTGTCGCGAATTATGTAATGCTCAATAGTATATAGGTCACGCTCGGCACATCGAATATAATTGCGCCTCATTCTTAACAAAACGCGCCTTGTCCTAGGCGGTAAATAACATGATATTAGTGACTGGCGGCGCGGGTTTTATTGGTTCCAATTTTGTCCTTGACTGGTGTGCGCAAAACAACGAGGCCGTGATCAATCTGGACAAGCTGACTTATGCCGGCAATCTGGAAAATCTGGCAACACTTAAAGATAATCCGCGTCACATCTTTACGCACGGCGACATCGGCGACACACCGTTGGTAAGCAAACTGTTGGCCGAACATCGTCCGCGCGCCATCGTCAACTTCGCGGCAGAGAGCCATGTCGATCGCTCCATTCACGGACCTGAAGATTTCATTCAAACCAACATCGTCAGCACTTTCCATTTGCTTGAAGCAGTGCGCGCCTACTGGCTCGCTTTGGATGCCGCGGAAAAATCCGCTTTCCGTTTTTTGCATGTTTCCACCGATGAAGTGTATGGCTCGCTTGCAAAGAATGATCCGGCCTTCAGCGAAACTCACCGCTATGAACCGAACAGCCCCTACTCCGCCAGCAAAGCCGCGAGCGATCATCTGGTGCGCGCTTATCACCACACTTACGGGCTACCGGTGCTGACCACCAATTGTTCCAACAACTACGGCCCGTACCACTTTCCCGAAAAACTCATCCCGCTGATGATCGTCAATGCACTGGCGGGCAAGCCGCTGCCGGTGTATGGCGACGGTCAGCAAATTCGCGATTGGCTGTATGTCAAAGACCATTGCAGCGCGATCCGTTGCGTGCTGGCAAAAGGCAAGCTGGGCGAGGTGTACAACATTGGCGGCTGGAATGAAAAAGCCAATCTCGATATCGTGCATACGGTTTGCGGATTGCTCGACGAATTGCAGCCACGACCCAACGGCAAGTCTTATCGCGAACAAATCATTTTCGTCACCGACCGTCCCGGCCACGACCGGCGTTATGCCATTGATGCGCGCAAGATTGAGCGCGAACTGGGCTGGAAGCCGGTCGAGACATTTGAAACAGGCATACGCAAAACCATACAGTGGTATCTGCATAATCAACAATGGGTGCGTCACGTACAATCGGGTGATTACCGAAAGTGGGTCGAGAAAAATTACGCGGAACGCGTCTGATGAAAATTCTGCTATTCGGCAAAAATGGTCAGGTCGGCTGGGAGCTACAACGCAGTCTTGCACCGCTGGGCGAGTTGGTCGTGCTGGATTCCGATAGCCCCTACACCGCCAGCA
>JANYHX010000213.1 GCA_025362155.1 Gallionella sp.
TCAATTGGCCAACGCGGCACAGCGCGTAACCGGCGCGACCGTATTTGCCTATCATGTGCGCGACCCGGAACGTTATGGCGTGGTGGAGTTCGATGCACAAGGCCGCGCGATCTCATTGGAAGAAAAACCCGCACAGCCCAAGTCCAATTATGCTGTCACCGGCCTTTATTTTTACGACAATAGTGTGGTGAAGCTTGCCGCCAATCTCAAACCTTCCCCGCGCGGCGAATTGGAAATCACCGATCTCAATCGCATCTACATGGAGCAAGGCACATTGTCCGTTGAAATTATGGGGCGCGGCTACGCATGGCTGGATACCGGCACGCACGAATCATTACTTGAAGCCAGCCAATTTATCCAGACCATCGAACATCGCCAAGGGCTCAAAATCGCCTGCCCGGAAGAGATCGCTTATCACATGAAATTTATCGATGCCGCACAATTGGAAAAGCTCGCCGCACCACTACTCAAGAGCGGCTATGGCAGTTATTTAATGGGTGTGCTTAAAGAAAAGGACGTGACAGAATGAACTTGATCAAAACCGCCATCCCCGACCTGCTGATTATCGAACCCAAAGTATTTGGCGATGCGCGCGGATTTTTTTTCGAGAGCTTTAATCGGCAAAAATTTGCCGAGCAGACTGGCCGCGATGTGGATTTCGTTCAAGACAATCACTCGCGCTCCGCACAAAATGTGCTGCGCGGACTGCATTATCAAATTCAACATCCGCAAGCAAAATTGGTGCGTGTAGTGCAAGGGGCGGTGCTCGATGTAGCAGTGGATATCCGAAAAAATTCACCCACTTTCGGCAAGCATGTAAGCATGGAATTATCAGCCGAAAATAAAGTCATGCTGTGGATACCTGAAGGCTTTGCGCATGGTTTCAGCGTCCTCAGCGAAACCGCAGATTTTTTGTACAAGACCACCGATTACTGGTTTCCGGAACACGAACGCTGCATACACTGGAATGACCCAGCGCTCGGGATAGACTGGAATTTGCAGGCCGCCCCTGTGGTTTCTGTTAAAGATGCGCAAGGCAAAAGCTTGGCTGAAGCGGAGTTGTTCTCCTGATCAATCCGCACCCCCAGTTATTTGCTCTATGGTAGCAAAAGTGGTAAATTACCACTTGTAGTAATTAATGGAGGAAGTTATGGAGCTTGCGCGCGTTACGGCCAAAGGCCAGGCAACAATTCCCAAGCGTATCAGAGAAGCAGCTCATATTCAGGAGGGCGACATGCTGGCGTTTGACCTGGATAGCAACAACCGGATCACCATTAAACGTATAGGTCCGTCCGTCGACCTTGAGTTATCGGCGTTGCAAGGGACTTTATCTGAGTGGAACTCGCCTCAGGATGAAGAGGCGTGGCGTGACCTTTAAAGCATTTGATGTGGTCGCAGTACCTTTTCCATTCACCGATCGTGACGCAACAAAACGCCGTCCGGCATTAGTGATTTCCAATGAGAAATTTAATCAGCAGCACAATCAAATTGTGTTGGCCATGATCACTACGGCCACAGATAATATTTGGCTCAGCGATGTTCCAATAGCTAATTGGCAAAAGGCCGGACTAAAAGTGGCTTGCCGGTTTCGTTTGAAATTGTTCACGCTGGATCAAAACCTGGTATTAAAAACTATCGGGCATCTATCATCCAAAGATATTAAATCCGTACGGACAGTACTATCCGGGTTTATCGATATTGGTTAACCCGGAAATTTGATAAGCCGTTTTCCTCACATGCAATATCCTGACAAGGCTAAGGAAGTGCTGAATGTCCCAACTGTTCGTCCTGAGTGCCGCAGGATAGCGCGAATGTATCGAAGGAGCGAGTGGACTTACTCAGCGCTTCCCTAAATATACATCTGCATGAATCCACACTGGGTACGCCGCAAAATGAAGTGCTTGACTCTTCATTAAAATTATTGTTCAATCACTGAACATGTTCAACGATTGAACAATTAAGGACAAACGGCATTGCCATGTTAAGCGACGAATACCGCTACAAAATCTTGAAAAGTTTGGAAGCCAATCCGGAGATCAGCCAGCGCGAACTGGCCGGGGATCTGGGCATCAGCCTCGGGCGGGTGAACTATTGCATTCAGGCGTTGATTGAAAAAGGTTTGGTGAAAGCCAACAATTTCCGCAACAGCAAAAACAAGAAGGGATACGCCTACCTGCTGACACCGAGAGGCATCGAGGAAAAAGCCAAGATCACCGTGCAATTCCTCAAGATCAAGATCGCAGAGCATGCAGCGTTAACGAAAGAGATTAAAGGATTGCGAGAAGAAGCCGTACAAGTTCAGGCGCGGCAACCCAGTGGAGCCTCCCCTAAAAAAGGGGCGAGATAATTCTCATGTCAACCAATCAGGCTACGCTCGTTATCGAGGCAGGCAGGGCGGAACGCCACTACTGGCGGGACCTGTGGCGTTACCGCGAACTATTTTTCTTTTTAGCCTGGCGCGATATTCTGGTGCGCTACAAGCAAACCGTCATTGGTATCGTATGGGCCTTGGGGCGCCCATTGATTACCATGCTGGTGTTTACTCTGGTTTTCAGCAAGCTGGCGAAATTGCCATCCGAAGGCGTGCCCTATCCGATCCTGGTTTTTGTGGCCCTGCTGCCCTGGCAATTTTTCTCCAGTGCTTTTAGCGGTGCGGGGGATAGCCTGATCAGCAATGCCGGGATGATTTCCAAGGTGTACTTCCCGCGTTTGGTTATCCCTGCCAGTGCATTGATCGTCAGTTTTGTGGACTTTCTAATTTCAGGGGTGATCCTGGTGGGCCTAATGGTTTGGTATGGGTTTGCGCCAAACATGCGCATGTTCACCTTGCCCTTATATATTTTTGTAGTCATTGCCGCAGCCATGGGTGCGGGATTGTGGATCGCCGCACTCAACGTCAAATACCGCGACTTCCGCATCATCGTCCCCTTCATCGTGCAGTTCGGGCTATACGTTTCGCCGGTCGGCTTCAGCAGCAGCATCGTCCCCGAACAATGGCGCTTGCTCTATTCCCTGAACCCGATGGTGGGCGTGATCGACGGATTCCGCTGGGCGATCCTAGGTGGCGATACTCAGCTCTACTGGCCCGGCTTCCTGCTGTCGCTGGCCCTGGTGATGTTCATCCTCGTCACCGGCATCCTGTATTTCCGCAAGACGGAAAAAACCTTTGCGGATGTGATCTGATGTGCTCTGCGGCGGCAATGGCTTGACAATAAATCGTTTATAAACGAAAATAATGTACGAAATCCGACACTACCTGACCAAAGACGAAAAAGACGTTTATCTGGACTGGCTCAAGCAGGTTCGCGATAACCTAGCCAAGATGGCAGTTGTGAGGCGAGTGAACCGCATTGAGCAAGGAAATTTTGGCGAGCACAAGTTTTGTCGTGATGGCGTGTGGGAGTTGTGCATTGATATGGGTGCGGGGTATCGGGTGTATTACGCCATCGCGGGTCAACGGATCGTTTTACTGCTGTGTGGCGGTGACAAACGGACACAGAACAAAGACATTGAGCGTGCCTGTACCTATTGGCAAGACTGGCAAAGGAGGACTGATGATGAAAGATAGATTGCACGATGACGCAATGGCCGAACTTTTTCGGGGTGACCCAAATTTTGCTGCCGAGTATTTGAATAGCTTGCTTGAGGACGGTGAGCAAGCTGACCTTTTGATTGCGCTACGCCAAATGGCTAAATCATTCGGCGGTGTGACAACATTGGCCGAGCGGGCCCACCTGAATCCAACGCAGCTGTATCGCACACTCTCGCCGGAAGGTAATCCGGCGCTCAGCAGTTTGTTTGCCATTCTCAAAGCGATGGGCATGCGCCTTGCGGTTCAACCAGTAAAAGCCCCCACGAAACATGCCTAAAATCGCTGTGATCTTGCCAACTCAAGTGACGATAACCTTGCCTTTGCGGACGTGATCTGATGGGCGCTCCTAAAAATTCGTCATTCCAGCGAAGGCGGGAATCCCATCCACTAAAAGCACTTCCCCGCAACATGGGGATGACTAAATTTTTAGAGGCTCCCTGATGTCATCAGTTATCTCCGTCGAGAACCTTTCCAAGCGCTACATCATCGGCCACCAGAAGCAGGGTCACACCAACCTGCGTGAAGCGCTGGCTGATGGCGCCAGACGTTTCACCGATAAACTGATCCATCCCTTCGCAAAGCCAGCAGACGATCCCACCCACGAAGAGTTTTGGGCGCTCAGGGACGTTAGTTTCGACATTCAGCAGGGTGACCGGGTGGGCATCATTGGACGCAATGGTGCGGGGAAGTCCACTCTGCTGAAAATCCTGAGTCGTGTTACAGAACCCACATCAGGCAAAATCTCGATCAAAGGTAGGGTGGCCAGCCTGCTGGAAGTCGGCACAGGCTTTCATCCAGAACTCACCGGGAGGGAAAAT
>JANYHX010000231.1 GCA_025362155.1 Gallionella sp.
TCCGGTAAAAAACTGCACGTTGCATACACCAAGCGCCCGCCTTTTTTCAGCAGGCGGCTGGCGGAAGCAAGAATGGCAGCTTGCTGATGGGTATAGGCCTCAATGCTGCCTGGCGACTGGCGAAATTTCAGATCCGGGTTGCGCCGCAACGTGCCCAACCCGCTGCAAGGTGCGTCCACCAGCACGCGGTCGATCTTTCCGGCCAGGCGCTTTACCTTGAGGTCGTTTTCGTGCGCAATCAGCATAGGCTGAATATTGCTGGCACCTGAGCGTTTCAAACGCGGCTTCAGGTTGGCGAGGCGTTTTTCCGAAACGTCCATCGCGTATAAACGCCCTTGTGAATTCATCATTGCGGACAGCATCAATGTTTTCCCCCCTGCCCCGGCACAAAAATCCACCACCATATCGTTACGCTTGGGCGCGAGCAGGAATCCCAGCAACTGACTGCCTTCGTCCTGCACTTCTATTTTACCTTCAGTAAATAAGGCATCGCGATTGAGCGGGATTTTTTCCTTGAGGCGGATACCGATGGGTGAATAGGGTGTAGCGCTGGCGACAATATTTTTTTCGTGCAATTGCTGCAATACTTCTTCTCGCTTGGCGAGCAAGGTGTTGACGCGGATATCCAGCGGCGCGCCTTGCTGCATGGATTTACCTATCGTGAGGATGTCCTCATCCGAGTAGGAAGCGCGCATTTTTTCCACCAGCCATTCCGGTAATTCGGCTTGCACCGAAAATGGCAGGTCCTCGACCTTCACGCCCTTTACGGTGGCGAGCCATTCTTTCTCATCGCGCTTCAACACCGGCTCAAGTTCGCGCAGGTTGTAACCGCCGAACCTGAGCAGATGGGCAAGCGCTATGCGGCGCGGGGTGGCGTTATTGGCACAAGCGTACTCCAACAGCAGACGATGCCTCAACACACCGAACACTGTATCGGCCACCAACTCGCGCTCATTGGAACCAATACGTTCGTTCTTGAAAAAATAGCGCAGTGTGGTGTCGGCAGGATGTTCCAGCGGCAGAATAGCGCGCAGTGCCTGAATGACAATTTCTAAACGGTATTCGGTTATCAGCATGAAAATTATTGCATTAAAAAGCAGATGCGCAGTTTAGCAGGGTTATCACCCGGGTATCCGACGGCGAGGCGACGGTCATTTCGCGTCGAAGTGGAGCACTCATTAAGTAAAAACTGGATAGTCAGAAGGAAGCGCTAAACAAATGACGGCGATTACGGCACCAATTCAAATTTGGTTAGCTCCTGCGAAAATTTTTCGCCGTCTTTGTCGGTAATGACCATCTTGTATGGGAAGCTGACAAGGTCGTCGACCAGCCATATTTCCGTACGGCTGGCATCGACTTCCGGCACACTCGCAACATACAATCCTTTGAATTTTCCGAGCGGAACCGTCACGTTTTGGCTGGATGTGACGCGGTAATTGTATGTGTCTATTTTGTTGCCGTTGGTCATATGAAAACTCAATGTGTCAGTTTTCGCCAATGATAAAAACATGAATTGGTACATCGCACTCAAACGATCCTGCGTACCCTCCGGCAAGGGAAATACACTGTGTTCCTCGTGATTGATCAACGTCAGTTTTCCTGCATTCCAATCGAATTCAGCTGAACGATTCCGGCTCTCGTCATTTTCACGCTGATCACTGAAACGCGAGGGCTGTAGCCCTTTTTCGCTTACCAAGCCCTTGCTCTTAATGAGAATTTTTCCGGGTTTGAATATCGCCAGCAAGCCCACGGGTCGCGTAGTACTGGAAAGCGTGTAGTGATCTTTTTGGCGTGTGTATATTTCATCGATTTGAGCGAGTTTTATACCCCCTTTGTAAACATCATAACTGGCTAATACGCGGCTCGGCGAGGCGGCAAATGAAGAAAGAGAAACACACAAGAAGAGCCAGGCAAAAGATCGCAGCGGATATTTCATCACTACTCTAGCCCAGGAGAGACCAGCGTAAAGCCGGATTGTTTTTGATGCTGGAATAGGACTTTCCCTTGCGCATTCAGTTCAATTTGACTGGTGCACAGCCACGCAAGCGCTTGCGGATAAATATGATGCTCTTCACGCAATACGCGGGCAGCCAGCGATTGCTCGGTATCGTCTTGCAGCACTGGCACCGCCGCTTGAATGATGATGGGGCCGTGATCCACATCCGTCGTAACAAAATGTACTGTGCAACCATGTATCTTTACGCCGTCGTGCAAGGCGCGCGAGTGAGTATTAAGGCCACCATAGGCGGGCAACAATGAGGGGTGGATATTAATAAGTCTGCCATGATAATGCGACACAAAACCCGCGCTAAGGATGCGCATGAAACCGGCGAGCGCAACAAAATCCGGGTTAAATGCATCTATTGTTTTTGCCAGCGCGCTATCGAAGCTATCGCGATCCGCATAGCTGCCATGCTCCACCACTGCAGTAGGAATGCCGCGTGCCTTAGCGATGTCCAGTCCTGGCGCATCTGCACGATTGCTGACCACCGCCGCAATAGCGCAAGGCAGCTTGGCTTTCAGCAAGGCTTGCATATTGCTGCCGCGACCGGAAATCAGGATGACCGCTTTTTTCATCGCGAGGATTTTTTGATGATGTTCAGGTTTGGCGTAAATCAGGCGACTTGCGTCTGCGACTCGTTGCCTAGGCGCGCGCGGATAGTTCCGATAAGGGTTGCGCACTCGCCTGATAAATTGAGTTGTTTCAGCGCCGCAGCAACATCTTTTTTATCCACGATGACCACCATGCCTATGCCGCAATTGAAGGTACGATACATTTCTTGCGGGGCGATGTTGCCCATCTCGCGCAACCAATCAAATAGCGCAGGTGTATGCCAGGACTTACCATCAAGGTGAGCCACTACATTTTCCGGCAGCACGCGCGGCACATTTTCCAGCAGACCTCCGCCGGTGATATGTGCCATGCCTTTAACAGTGAGCGATTTCATCAACGCCAGCAGTGGCTTCACGTAGATGCGCGTCGGTGCCATGATTAAATCGGCCAGAGGTTTGCCGTCCAATTTCTGGTTAATATCTACCTTGTGGGTGCTGATAATTTTGCGCACCAGCGAATAGCCGTTGGAATGCGCGCCGTTCGACGCGAGGCCGATCACCACATCGCCCGCCTTGATGTCCGCGCCGCTGATGATATCGGCTTTTTCTACCACGCCGACCGCAAAGCCCGCGAGATCATATTCCCCAGCCGGATACATACCGGGCATCTCGGCAGTCTCGCCGCCGATCAGCGCACAGCCGGCTTGTTCACAACCTGAGGCAATACCCTTTATAACTTCGGTAGCCACTTCCACATCCAGCTTGCCGCAGGCAAAATAATCCAGAAAAAATAATGGCTCGGCACCTTGCACCAAAATATCATTGACGCTCATGCCAACCAGATCAATGCCCACCGTGTCGTGGCGATTCAGTTCAAAGGCAAGCTTGAGTTTGGTGCCGACGCCATCCGTGCCGGACACCAGCACCGGTTCGCGATATTTTTTGGAAATCTCTACCAGCCCGCCGAATCCACCGATACCGGCAAGCACTTCCGGGCGCATGGTGCGCTTGGCAAAAGGTTTAATGTTCTCGACCAGACGGTCGCCCGCATCCATGTCTACCCCTGCATCTCTATAGGTAAGGCCATCACGCGAGGTAAGGTCGCTCTCGAAGGTAGAACTTGGGCTCTTAACGGTAGAAATGGTGTCGCCGGGTGCGTTCAAGTTGAGTTCTCGCTTTCTTCAGGATAAAGTGCTGCACGATTTTTCGCGAATTTTACCCGAAATGACTATGTCTCGCTCTGCGGCTTTGCAATGGCTATCCTTTTCCGTGGTGGTCGCGATACTGATATATTTTCTCAGCCCAATACTGACGCCCTTCGTCGCGGCGGCCATCCTGGCCTATATATGCAATCCGCTGGTACAGCGCCTGTGTACTTATAAAATTCCGCGCACGCTGGCAGTATTGCTGGTGATGAGTGGGTTGCTATTCTTGTTCGCCTTGCTGCTGCTGATCATGCTGCCATTGCTGGAAAAGGAAATGCATCAATTCGTGACGCGTTTGCCAGACTGGGCGGAAGCTGCGCACACGCATTGGTTGCCACGATTACAACACTGGTTCGGCGCAGGCGTACAGTGGGACAGTGAGACCGTAAAGAATTTTCTGCTGAGCCATAGCCAAAGCGCGGGTGGAATTGCGGAAAAAGTGTGGCCATGGCTCAGCACCAGTGGTGGCGTCATCATTGGAGTGGTGCTTAACCTGTTGCTGATTCCGGTAGTGATGTTTTATTTGTTGCGTGACTGGAATGATAATCTGACGCGCCTGGATGCGCTTATTCCGCGCCACCTCTATCTCAAAACAAAAGAAATCATTACCGAAGTTGATCGTGTATTGGCAGAATTTTTACGCGGGCAAATTTCGGTGATGATAGTAATGAGTGTGTATTACGTGGTGGTGCTTTGGCTGGTCGGGCTGGAATTCGCCCTGCCCATCGGGATTATCGCGGGCATGCTGGTATTCATTCCCTATCTCGGCATCATCATCGGCTTGATTCTGGCCACGTTGGCGGCTGCTATGCAATTTACTGACTTCAGCGGCATATTACTGGTCTGGGCGGTCTTCGGCGTCGGACAGTCAATCGAGGGCATGGTCATCACGCCGTGGCTGGTAGGCCAGCGAGTTGGTTTGCACCCGCTGGCAGTCATTTTTTCACTGCTGGCCTTTGGCGAATTGTTCGGTTTCTTCGGCCTGTTGCTGGCATTGCCGCTGTCTGCAATCCTGCTGGTCACCTTACGCTATGGCAAGGCGTGGTATTTGTCCAGCGCGATGTATCACAAACCATGAGTCATTTTAAGAGGCTTTTTTGAGTCAGCTATTACTTGATATCGCCCCTCCCAACCTACCGACGCTGGATAATTTCGTCGCAGGTCGCAATCTGGAATTGCTGTCAGCACTGCGCAATTCTTTGGCGGGTAATACTGGCGAGCGTTGTTTCTATATCTGGGGTGAAAGCGGCAGCGGCAAGAGTCATCTGCTGCAAGCCTGTGTAACTGCCGCACAGCACATGCAACAACAGGCGATCTATGTGCATGCCAGTGGCGCCCTGCCCCAAGTTACGGACATGGGCGCGACGCTCGTGGCAGTGGATGATGTCGAACAACTTGTTGCTTCTGCTCAAAACGGGGATGCCGCACAAACCGGATTGTTTAATCTGTATAACCAGATGCGCGAAGGCGGCGGCATGTTGCTGGTCAGCGGCAAAGAATCTCCGCTGCATCTCAAATTGCGCGATGATTTACGAACGCGCTTGGGATGGGGATTGGTTTATCAGTTGCATGTGCTGAGTGACGAAGAAAAAGCTCAGGCGCTGCTACAACATGCACACTCGCGCGGCTTGGTGCTGCCTGCCGAGGTCACGCAATATTTATTGCGTCACGGGCGGCGTGACTTGCCCAGCCTGATGGCAGTGCTGGACTCGCTGGATAAGCATTCCTTGCGCTTGCATCGCGCACCTTCCGTACCATTGTTGAAAGAAGTCATGCAACAGGAACCGAGGGCAAAGTGAATCTGACATTATTCGATTTAGATAACACCCTGCTTAACGGCGACAGCGATTTTGAGTGGTCGCAATTTCTCATCCGCATAGGCGTGCTTGACCGGGAATTATTTGAAGCAAAAAATCTGGC
>JANYHX010000301.1 GCA_025362155.1 Gallionella sp.
CTGCGCACGTTCGATGGTCACTTCAGCGGGCGATTGGGTATTGATTTGTGTAATGTTCATGCCGATTAAATGTTCCCGCGGATAGCCATAAAAATGGCCGGCTGCCGCATTGGCGTCCTCAATTACTCCCGACAACGGCTCGATAAGCAACATGATGGAGCTGTGGCGCTCAAACATCTGCCGGAATCGCAGCTCATTTTGTTGTACAACCTCGTCCGCTTGTTTACGCTTGGCCTGTAAGGCCGTTACCATCAGATTGACCAACACCAAGGTAGCCAGGAACAACCACAACGTCCATAAGCCATGCTGTATCTCAACGCTATAAAGTGGACCCAATCCCAGGCTGGTTGCAACTGCGGCAATAGCCGCCGCAAACAGTACACTCAGCGACGAGCCCATCATCCCAAAGCGCATGGCCGACCAGACTATCACCGGCAACATCAGAAAAGCCCCCTGATTGTGGAGAAAAAACACTCTCCAACCAATAACGAGCAGAACCGAAAACCAAGCCAGAAACTCCAGCCGCTGCGCCCATAATTTTCTCCACTCGGCGCGGGAAATATTGAGCAGCAGCGGAACCAACAACAACACACCGAGGAAATCGCCTGCCCACCATGAGAGCCCGGCCGCATCGGCATCTTGCCCAGGCAACATTTTGAATGCCAGCAGGCTGCTCACGCCGCCACTGGCACTGACCACTCCTCCTGCCGCCGCCGCTACGACAAGGAACAGAGTGTCACGGGGACGGTCAAGCACGCGATGAAATTCCAGTCGGCGCATCAAGTCGGCAGCAAGCAAGGGCCCGAGCGTATTGCCCAGCGCAATGCAACAATCCAGCAAGGGGGAAAAGTCTACGGAAAAATTGGTAACTACCGCGCCAAAAAATATTCCCGGCCAACACCTATAACCCCAACGCATCAATGCGGCCACGGCAATGCCGGTAGGCAGCCACATCAAAGTAATGTGCGAATCGATATAAGGAATTGCCAGCCCCAGCCTGGCACTAACAAAATAAGCCAGCGCTACCACGATGATCTGCGGAGCAATTTTATATTTGCTTGGGGAGACTGGCGTGGCTGACGATAGCTGCTGGGTCATAAAATTTTATGCCTATGAACAATTTTCAGTTGCTGCAAAATTCCCTCCCCTTCAAGGGGAGGGTTAGGGTGGGGATGGGGTCAAAATGCCGATAAAGTTGCTTTCTCTTGCACCCCATCCCCCTCCCGGCCTCCCCCTTGAAAGGGGGAGGAGCGCCCACGCCACCTTGCCTGCGAAAGTTCAGAGGCATATAAAATTTAGCCGGCTACATAACGTAAATTTCAGCAGGAGAGGACTGCCTAACTATCACGAACCTTTTTGTAAGCACACCACTCTCCCTGTCGTTGCTCACGTAAGCCATCCTAACTTTGCAAAATTGTCCACCCTCTTTTTACTTGGAGGCCGATTGGCAAACTGCCTGGATATTAAAACTAATCACGCCATATTTCTATAGCCGAAAGGATAAATAGTTTTCCACAACAACAGGGCAAGACGAGGAACCCACAACCCCTTATAATCCGCCTTCATTTTGTACCATACACTCCGGGGTCTTCGATATGCTGCCCAGTACTACATTACATAACCTGTTCAACACCCGCGAAACTTTTCAGCTCGGCGGCAGCACACAGGGCGTGCTTTATTCGCTGCCCGCATTGGAGGCTGCCGGACTGGGCAAGATTTCGCGGCTGCCGGTTTGCATCCGTATTGTGCTCGAAGCAGTATTACGCAATTACGACAATAAAAAAATTACTGAAGCGCATGTGCGCCAATTGGCTAATTGGCAGCCGAATGCGGCACGCACCGAAGAGATTCCTTTTGTGGTGGCGCGCATTGTGTTGCAGGATTTCACCGGCGTGCCGCTGCTTGTCGATCTCGCCGCGATGCGCGATGCCGCTGCGCTGATGGGCAAAGACCCGAAAATCATCGAACCGCTGGTGCCGGTCAATCTGGTAGTAGACCACTCGGTGCAAGTGGATTACTACAACAGGCCAGATGCGTTGAAATTGAACATGGAGCTGGAATTCGAGCGCAACGCCGAACGATACAAATTTATAAAATGGGGAATGCAAGCGTTCGATACTTTTAAGGTGGTGCCACCCGGCGTCGGCATTGTGCATCAGGTTAATCTGGAATATCTGGCGCGCGGCGTACTGCAAAAGGAGGGGGTTTATTACCCGGACACATTGGTGGGCACTGACAGCCACACCACCATGATCAACGGCATCGGCGTGGTCGGCTGGGGCGTAGGCGGCATTGAGGCCGAAGCGGGCATGCTCGGGCAGCCGGTATATTTTCTGACACCTGATGTAGTCGGCGTACATCTTAAAAACAAGCTGCGCGAAGGCGTGACGGCAACAGATCTGGTTTTGACCGTAACGGAATTGTTGCGCAAACACAAAGTAGTCGGCAAATTCGTTGAGTTTTTTGGCGCAGGCACTGCCGCTTTGACTCTGCCGGATCGCGCTACCATTGCCAATATGGCTCCGGAATATGGCGCGACCATGGGCTTTTTTCCGGTCGATGATGTCACCGTGGAATATATGCGCAACACCGGACGCACCGAAGAAGAAGTAGAGGCTTTCTCCGCTTACTTCAAAGCTCAAGGCTTATATGGCATTCCGCAAGTGGGGCAAATTGATTACAGCAGCGTGGTGGAACTGGATCTGTCCGGCATAGTTCCTTCTCTGGCTGGGCCCAAGCGTCCGCAGGATCGCGTGGCATTGACCAACATGAAAGAAACTTTTAATAGCCTGTTCAGCAAATCAGCGGCAGAAAATGGTTTCAATAAACCGGCTGCCTTATTGCATCAAAGATACTCCATCTCGCCCTCTGCATGCGTGGCAGAAAAATGCGATTTAATTTCCGGTGGAGGATTGCAAGACAGTAACAGTGTGCCCACGCGGAAACTGACGCCCGGAAGCCATCGGGTTAGCGCAGCGAGTGAAATTGAAATGGTTGATAACCATCCGACCGCGACACCTCCTCAAAACATAACAACACCAAACCCATCCGATTTTGACCTTGGTCATGGCGATGTGCTGATCGCTGCCATCACCTCCTGCACTAACACTTCAAACCCCAGTGTATTGCTGACAGCGGGTTTGCTCGCCAAAAAAGCAGTCGAGCTTGGTTTGCGCGTCAAGCCGCATATTAAAACCACACTCGCACCCGGTTCACGCGTGGTTACCGCCTATTTGAGAAATGCCGGATTGTTGCACTATTTGGAGCAATTAGGCTTCAGCGTAGCGGCCTACGGCTGCACCACTTGCATCGGCAATTCCGGCCCGCTGAATCCCAAGATTGAAGCGGTTATCGTCGCCAATGACTTGATCGCGGCAGCCGTGTTGTCCGGCAACCGCAATTTTGAAGCGCGCATCCACGCCAACATTAAAGCAAATTTCCTGGCCAGCCCGCCGCTGGTGGTGGCCTACGCCATCGCTGGGAAAATGAACATCAACCTCGACACCGAGCCGCTAGGCAATGGCAAAAATGGCCAGCCGGTATATTTAAAAGACATCTGGCCTTCCACTGCGGAATTGCAGGCTGTGAGTAAATTCGCCACGGATCCATCGCTATATCGCACCCTGTATTCCGATCTTACCAAAGACCTGCCGCTATGGAACGCGATCACGGCACCGACTGGTGACAAGTATCAGTGGGATGATTCCACTTACATCGCGCGGCCACCGTTCTTCGATAAGTTCAGCATGCAAAATGGCACCGTCAAGGAAATACACCAGGCCAAATCTCTGGCCATTTTTGGCGACTCAGTGACCACCGATCACATCAGCCCGGCGGGTAGTTTTAATGCGCGCAGCCCGGCTGGGGAATATCTGCAAAAGCGCGGTGTGGCGATCAAGGATTTCAACAGCTATGGTGCGCGGCGCGGCAGCCACGAGGTGATGATGCGCGGCACCTTCGCCAATGTGCGCATCAAAAATCTGCTGCTGCCGGTGAACGCCGACGGCAGCCGTATTGAGGGCGGCTATACGCTATACCACGGCGAGCAATTGCCGATTTACGATGCAGCGATGAAATATGTTGCCGCAGGCATAGCTACAATAATTTTTGCCGGCGAAGAGTATGGCACCGGCTCAAGCCGCGACTGGGCCGCGAAAGGCACGCAGTTGCTCGGCGTGAAAGCGGTCATCGCCAAATCTTATGAGCGTATCCATCGCAGCAATCTGGTCGGCATGGGTGTGCTGCCACTGCAATTCAAGGGCAATGACAACGTCGGCACGTTAAACCTGAACGGGGATGAGAGCTTAGCCATCAGCGGCATTGGTAACAACATGCAGCCTCAGCAGGATGTCACGCTCACCATTCAGCGCAAGGATGGCAGTACGCAACAATTGGCATTGCTGCTGCGCATAGATAC
>JANYHX010000318.1 GCA_025362155.1 Gallionella sp.
CTGGATATCGACCAGTTGCCGATGGTAATCAATTACGAGATACCCAGCGCGCCGGAAGATTATGTGCACCGCATCGGACGAACCGGCCGTGCGGGCGCTTTTGGCAAAGCGATTTCGCTGGTTTCACCGGAAGAAGAGAAATACCTGGAGGAAATCGAAAAGCTGATCAAGACCGAAATTGAAAAAGAAACGGCGGTTGTGCCGCACGTTGCGCATTCCCATGCCACGACCAGCACCAGAAGCAGCCGAACTTCTCCCAGTCCTCGCGAGTATGAAAAGTTGCCTCCATCGCGAAGCGAACATGCAGCGCGTAGCCATGCCTCGCGTCCTGCCACAGCAAAAAAATCCAGCCACGATCCGTGGTTCGATAGGCCTTACGAACCGAGCGGCAACGCCATCCCTGCCAAACAACCCGAAAAACCGGGGAAGCCAAAGAAAGAAGTTGCAGCGATATTTGTGCGACGAACCAAATAAGAAAAGCTTCGCTCAATGCATCTGAGCCATACCATTAATTTTCTGGTTGCGGCCACGCGGCCAGAAATTCGCGCCAGTGGGGTTGTTCGAGCTTGCTCAGTTCACGGCGTACCAGTTCGCATTCCTGCTGGTAGCGTGCCCGGGTAAAGACACCGCGCATCATCTGAAAGCGCGCGAACACCAGCCAGGTATTCGCCACATCAGTCTCGCAATAGTTGCGTATCTCCTCCAGTTTGCCCTGCTGATATGCGCTCCACACCTTGCTGCCGTCCATGCCGAGCTTGCCGGGGAAACCAATCAGTTTGGCCAGTTCATCCAGCGGGGCGTTGGCACGGCCGGTATACATCGCGAGCAAGTCCATCAAATCCAGATGGCGCGAATGATAGCGGCTGATGTAATTATTCCACTTGAAGTCCTTATCGTCTTCGCCCATGTCCCAATAGCGCCCACACTGCACCCCGTGGATCAGGCCGCGATAATGCAGCACCGGCAGATCGAAGCCACCGCCGTTCCATGACACCAGTTGCGGGGTGTATTTTTCGATGCCATCAAAGAAGCGTTGAATGATGCTTCCCTCATCGTCTTCCAGTCCGCCCAGCGACCACACGCGGAAATTATCGCCCTCGCGCAACGCGCAGGAAATTGCTACGACGCGTTGCAAATGATGAGCCATAAAATCACTGCCGGTTTTTTGACGACGCAATTGAAAGGCCATCTCCGCCACTTCAGTATCGCTGACGCGGCTATCCAGTTCGTTCAGGGCGCGCAGCCCGGCGATGTCGGGTATGGTTTCGATATCAAAAACGAGGGTGGGGTTCATAGTGAAGAGTTAAGGGTTTTCATAAATGCGGATTATTTCCGGTATTTGCGGATCAAACCGATTAATACGCCGAATATCTCCAAACTACCTTGCGGACGGATGACTGCATAAGCCGCGTTGGCGGGGCGCAAAATATACTTGCCACGCTCCTTGTCCAGTGTCTTCAGCGTGAACTCGTTATCCACGATGGCGACCACAATGTCACCCACATTCGCAAGATTGCGTTTTTCCACCACCGCGACATCACCGTCATGGATACCCGCTTCTATCATCGAATCACCCTTGACGGGAATCAGTGTGGTCTTGGAAGGTGTATCAATCAGCATCTCGTCAATGATGAAATAGTCGCCTTGGGTCGCCGTTACGGGCATCGGCATCCCTGCCTGAACAGAAGATTCGGCCAACGGGCGCGCAAAGAATTGACGGGTTGGAATCCAAGCACCATCCGGCGTGCGTTCAATGAAACCGGCGGTATTTAGGCGAGTCAGAATGGCTTTGACCCAGGATTTGGAAGCAATGCCGAACACCTCGCATAGCTTGGCATAAGAGGGAATGCTTTTCCAGTCGGCGTAATAATCCTGGAGCTTGGCAAGATACTCGGCGTCCCTGGCATTGAAGTCCGGGGGAGAGGCGTCTGCGGTAGAGAAGTCGGGGGCAGGGAAGTCAGTCATGGCATAATTTGACCTGTAAAAAAGTGCCCTTACTGTAAAGAACGAACGTTCTTTTGTCAATCCGGTTACTCAAATTGCTCCCCTCTCAAACCCGTCCTTAATATATGGCTACAGAAAATAAAGTAAAAATTGAATCGCTAGACCAGGAAGGGCGCGGTGTTGCACGCATCGAAGGCAAAGTAATATTTATCGAAGGTGCGTTGACCGGCGAGGTGGTGAGTTACAGCTCATATCGCAAAAAACCCTCGTTCGAGCTGGCACAAGTCACGCAGATACACACCACCTCGTCGATGCGTGTGCAGCCCAAATGTAAACACTTTGGCGTTTGCGGTGGCTGTTCTATGCAGCATCTGGACGCCAGGGCGCAGGTGGCGGTCAAGCAGCGTATTCTCGAAGACAGCCTGTGGCATATCGGCAAGGTCAAGGCAGAAATCATTTTGCCGCCGATCTACGGGCAGGCTTGGGGCTATCGCGAACGCGCGCGCATTTCGGTCAAGCACGTCATCAAAAAAGGCAAGACTCTGGTCGGCTTTCACGAGAAGCGCAGCAGCTTTGTCGCCGATATGCAGAGCTGCGAAATCCTCGCGCCGAAAATCGCCCAATTGCTACCATTGTTGGCCGAGCTCATCAGTGGCTTATCGATACGCGATCGCTTGCCGCAAATCGAAGTGGCGGTGGGCGAGCATGTGGATGCGTTGGTGCTGCGCGTGATGGACGCACCCTCCCGCGAAGACGAAGTGGCTTTGCGCGCTTTTGCGGACAAGCATGACATTCAATTCTGGTTGCAATCCGGAGGGCCGGATACCGTCGTTCCTTTCCATCCGCTGAACGCGCCGCAGCCCCCGCCAGAGCAGATGATTGCAGAGCGCAGAGAAGGGGCTGTAGGCGGTACTCCCCGCAAACTGCCGCTACGCGGTAACGTGTCCGTACCTCAGCTTTCCTACAGCCTGCCCGAATTCGGCATCACCATGCCGTTTGCACCCAGCGAATTTACCCAGGTGAACAGCGCGCTGAATCGCGTCATGGTCAGTCGCGCGATGCGCCTGCTTGATCCGCAACCGGGCGAGCGCATTGCCGATTTTTTCTGCGGCCTGGGCAACTTTACTTTGCCCATCGCGCGCAGCGGCGCGCAGGTTCTGGGCATCGAAGGCAGTGCCGCATTAGTGGCACGCGCCGAACAAAATGCTGCCACCAACGGCTTGGCGGGCAACACCAAATTTATTGCGATGAATTTGTTCGAAATGACTGAGGAAGCTTACGCCAAACTTGGATATTTCGACAAAATATTGATCGACCCACCACGCGATGGTGCGCTGGAGTTGGTGAAGGCCCTAGGATGTAAAAATGGGGAGTATGGAAATGGAGGAGGTAAAAATGCCCCGTGCCGCATCGTATATGTCTCTTGCAACCCCTCCACGCTGGCGCGCGATGCGCAGGTGCTGGTACACACTCACGGCTACATACTCAAGGCGGCGGGCGTGATGAACATGTTTCCGCATACCTCGCATGTGGAGTCGATCGCAGTGTTTGAGAAAGAATAGATCAGGCGGATTATTTACAACGGGGCCGCTACATCGGCGGTGGACTCGTTGGCTCTGCAAGTCGCATGACACGTGCAACGGGATCAGTAAAGCCTGCGATGTTCATTCGGCGTTACGTTTCTCCTCGGGGCTAGCCGATTGTTGGAGCATAGGGATATCTGGCTGTAGCTTCTGGATCTGTGCAATTAGTTCCGCAGCGTCGAATTTCGGCATGATCGAATAGCCATTGGCTCCGAGCGCGATTCCGGCACGCGCAGTGGAACGATCCAGCTGCGCGCCTATCGCACCGGGCTCGAGTGACAAGATGAGGAATGCTGCATTGAAATGGGTCTTGTGTTCGCGCACGTCCTTCAGGAATTTGAACATCGATTCTTCCTCAAGGTGCGCGGCGCATACAATCACGTCAACATGATCCTTCCCTTCGATAAATGCCCATGCCTCATCAATCGTGACCGCTCCGATTACCGCGTAACCATCTTTCTTGCAGGCTTCCTTCAGTTGCATGATATTTTCGAGGCTGTCAAGAAACAATATCCGCCAGGTTTTCTGTGGTAGCTTCGCGTCCGCCGGAGCGGGATGCTCGATTTGCGGCTGCTTCGTCATATTTCCCCCTTACTCGACACGGCAGGTTATCAGTCTCGCTCGCCGCTGAACGCCATCAGCAGGCTTAACAGATTGATGAACAGGTTGTAGATGTTCAGATACAAACCCATGGTCGCCATCACATAGTTGGTCTCGCCGCCGTTCACGATGCGGCTGACATCAAACAGGATGTAAGCCGAGAAGATCAATATGGCAATCGCGGAGATGGTCAGTGACAGTGCAGGTATCTGGAAGAACATGTTGGCGAAGGAAGCGACGATCAGCAGGATCAGCCCAATGAACAGGAACTTGCCCATGAAGCTGAAATCCTTTTTAGTAACGGTGGCGATGGTTGCCAGGCTACCAAAAATGATGCCCGTTCCACCTGCCGCCATACCCACCAATTGAGCGCCGTTTTTCAGGTGTAGAGCCACTTGCAGGATAGGGCCGAGGAAAAACCCGGCCACCAGGGTAAAACCCAGCAAAGCAACGATGCCCCAAACGCTGTTGCGTAGCGCGCTCACTCCAAACATCAAACCCATCATTATGCCGAACATCAGCAGTGAGAAAACCACGGGATGCTGTGCCATGAACGAAAAGTTGGTGGACATGCCGAACAATGCGCCTATCACCGTCGGGATCATGGTTAACGCCAGCATCATGTAAGTGTTACGCAGTACCTGATTTTTCGGGGTTGCGAGAGTGCCGATTTGTATTGCGGGTTGATAATCGTAATCCATGTGTATCTCCTAAAAAGTTATGCGTTTAATTCAGCGACGTGCCTAAGACTAATGTAGTGGGGTTAAAGTTGCAATCATAGTGGGGGAGTTCTGGCGGAAGCTGTGAGATTCGAACTCACGGAGGACTCGCATCCTCGGCAGTTTTCAAGACTGCTGGTTTAAACCACTCACCCAAGCTTCCAAATTGTTTTACTGCGTACTCATGCGGCAGTTTTTGGAGTTGCCAACCCCCCGAGGACGCGCATTTTGAGCTAAGCCGTTGCCTATGTCCAGAAAAACACTGCCTATGTTCAGAAAAACGAAGTGCCCAGAAAAATCAGGTTCTTACACAGTCCGCCCAATTGTTAGGGGTTTCATAGAGGCGTATTTGTTGAAGGCGCAGATGGTTGCCATAGGTATCCTGATAGGCCGGATCGAGAATGTCGAAGGCTACCTGGGCGAGATTTTCCGCTGTCGGCACGACGTCGAGCATGACGGTCTTGTGATTGGGCAGGGTCGCCAGGAAGTCGCATACCGGCTGGTCGCCGCGATAAACCAGAAAGGCGTGATCCCAATCGTCTACAAGCTTTTCCTTGGCGATGCGTTTGACGTCGGTGAAGTCCATCACCATGCCTTGTTCGGATAGCCCTTCCTTGGTGATGACGTCTCCGGACAGAGTGATTTCAAGCGCGTAGCGATGGCCGTGCAGGTGTTTGCACTGGCTGTTGTGGCTGGGAATGCGATGACCGGCATCGAATTCCAGGCGGCGGGTAATGAGCATGTTAGTCGTGATCAGTTTAATTGGCGCGGATTATACCTTGTCAGAATTTCAAGGTCGCAGCGCGTTGCAGAAATTCACGTTGCGCCTGGGCATCATTCAGCGCGCCATAGCGCAAAGTGTTGTAGCGAGCGGCGAGGTCATGCATAGCGTCGGCGAGTTCCGGACGTGCGGCGGCGATGCGCCCAGCATAGTCTTGCGCACCTTCATGCGTGGCTCTGGGCAGTCCCGCTTTAGCCAACTTTCGGCACAATTTGAGCCATGCGGCTTGCACTTTATCCGGTTGGCGCGCCAGCAAATGGCGCAACATAAATAATGCAAATAGCGCGATCATCACACCCAGTCCGGCCATCATGTTCAGCGCGATTTTTTGCCAGGTTATGGATTCCATGCCCAGGCGCGTCAGGAAAGCGAATTGACGTTCCGCGTCGTAGCCCAATACCCACTGGTTCCATTGGTTGGCGAGCGTGTCAAAGTTCAGGCGCAGGTTTTGCAGCCAATGCGGCGGATTGCGTTCCATGAAGGGCAGGGCGGAGTTGTTGGGCAGAGCAGCGGATAAGCCGCGCTGTACCCGTTCCGGGGCGATTGCAGCGGTGGGGTCGACACGTACCCAGCCTTGTCCCGCCAGCCACACTTCCGCCCAGGCATGCGCATCGGATTGGCGCACGATGTAGTAATTGCCGATGTCGTTAAATTCGCCGCCCAGATAGCCGGTTACTACACGTGCCGGTACATTTGCGGCCCGCATCAGGAATACGAAGGCCGAGGCGTAGTGTTCGCAGAACCCCTGTTTGGTGGTGAACAGGAAATCATCCACACTGTTGACACCGAGTAGCTGAGGTTCGAGTGTGTATACGAAGGCCTGCTTATTGAAATAGGCAAGAGCAGTCCGAACAATGTCAGCATCATCTTTGCCGCTGCCGCGCCATTCTGCCGCCAGTTGTTGCGCGCGCGGATTGAATTGTTTGGGCAACTGCAAGGCGCGCTGGATTTGGCGGGTCGCTTCTTGCACATTGGCGTGATAGACCAGACTAGAGCGTGCTGCATAGCGTATCCGAGCATTGACCAGTTCTTTATTCAATACCTGAAAATCGTAGGTGAGTGTGGCGGGGATAGATAATTTATCCGGCACATCCAGCGCAAACAACCAAGTCTTGTTGTGCGGCTCCAGCGTCACGACATAATCGATTTGCTGAGCTAGATCGGTAAATTCAGGATTGATAGTCATCACCGTTCTGCCCGGTGTCCAGGTGCGTCCGTCAAATTCCCACAGTACCGGCCCGCGCCAATACAGTTGATCCCGACGCGGTATTTTGTTCGGGTAGCTGACGCGAAACGCCACCGCATCCGACAAACTTAAACGGCTCAAACTGCCCGGCGACATTTTGTCATCCAGCCCGCTGCTGGCATACGCATCTTGTGGCAGACCCCACAGCGGACCTTGCACACGCGGGAATAAAATAAACAGGATTAATGTCAGCGGAATGGCTTGCAGCAATAACATCCCGGCGATGCGCAGACGTGGCTTGAGCGCGATGCGAGGTGCCTGAAGGTGTACCCAGGTGGTCATGATGACCATCAACGTGGCGAACAGATACAGTGCGGTGGGAATGCTCTGCGAATAGAAAAAATTGGTGATGATGATGAAACAGGCGAGATAGATCAGCACCATCGCATCGCGTGCCGCGCGCAACTCCATTAGCTTGAGTGTGGCTAAAAGCATCAACAGAGCGACGCCTGCCTCGCGACCAAACAGGGTATGGAAATTGAGGACGATGGCGGTTGTGCTCGCAAGGGTAATCAACAATAACAGCCAGCGGTGCGGCAATGCCTTGCTGCTGAAGGTAAGGTAGGCACGCCAAAACAATATCCCGACACACAAGCCGCTGATCCACAAAGGCAGATGGTAGCTGTGTGGCGCAATCACCATCAGGATGCTCAGCAGCAGGGCGTAGGTGAGGGAGGGGTTCATAGAACTGTTCATGGTTCGATAGGCTCACCACGAACGGCTTTAGGCTTACCCCGAGAGGCTTTTTGATCCTGCAAACTTTGTAAGCCGCTCGCCCTGAGCTTGTCGAAGGATGAGTCCGGTAAATTAAACAACGCCAGTCGACGTAAACATTCATCACGGTGTGCGATGCCAGTACTGCTTGGCAATTCGCCATCCGGCAAGCGTAACCCATAATGCAGCCCCTGCGCCTCGGCATCCAATACCCAGCGTGTCATACGCGCCAATTTTTCTTCGTCGTTATGATCCGGAGTATCGGCATAATCCAGCCATAATTCTTCGTCCAGCGGCGTGGAAAATTGCTTGACCTGTAAGCCGCGTTCGCGTGCATAGGCTTTCCAGTCTATGCGCGGCAACGCATCGCCCACGGTGTATTTGCGCAATCCGGCAAAGTCTTCATCCCCCGCCATGGTGCGCCTGCCCATGCCATCAGGTGCGTGGCCGAATGGCAGCGGCGCTTCACTCAAAGGTTTCGGATAAATCAGGCAGCGTGTGTCGAAATGCAGATAGG
>JANYHX010000320.1 GCA_025362155.1 Gallionella sp.
TCACGCTCATGGATAGCTGATGATCCGTATCCCCGGAGTGGTGACTGCTGTTCCATACAGCATAAAAGTGATGGTCGCATCATTGTTGTGTAAGGCCGTCAGTAATTCGAAGAAATTATCATAAGCTTTCGGGCGACCCGCGCCGCGAAATGTGCGCGCGAGAAGCTGCCGATCATACGCTTCGTCAGACATGAAGAGCACCTTTTGCAAAAACACTTCCTCTGCCAGCTTATTGGTTTGATTGCGGAGCGGCTTTACCTCGACGCCATCCACGATAATGCTTGCGCCAAGATAGGCACGCCGCACCTCTTTGGCCGAAAGGGTCTTGATGTTCGAGTCTGCGCTGGCAACAATCGCCAGTCGTTGCTGTTCTGCCTGTGCCAGCAACGGCGCTTGCAGAACCCAGATGGCGAGCCAAATGGTAATAATATTTTTCAAAGCGGTAATATCATGCTCCATTGAGCGCTGATAATATTAATATTTTTTTCATTTATATCCAGGCGATGCGATCTTCCGGCTTCGATTTTGAGCGCCTGCGAGGGCGTGAGATCAAAACGGAGGCCGAGCACTGCCTGGGAGCGCGAAAATTCAGGAAAAAGGAACAGGTATTGATCCTTCTCCGCATTCGGAGTGCCCTCCAATCGGCCAAATAGCGTAGTCCTTCCACTCTCACCGAGCTTGTATTCTGGTTGAAAATAGGCGCTGAGGGTGGTGAAATTGGTCGTACTGCCTAGCCCCGATACACGATTCTGGAAAACGAATAACTCCCCGATCAGATGAAATTTATTTTTTTCAATGTTCAAAAAAGTACTGAGTATGCTTTGCCGCACTTCATTAATCTGCATAACATTTATTACTGGAATCCGCGCGTAGCCTAACGCAGCACCAAATTGATCCGGGTTACCAACTTCGAGGTGGTAGCCCAAGCGGAAGCTGGCGGCCAGTTTCCCGGGATGCTGAGGGTTAAGCAAATCAAGTGGGTGGAGTGTTGAGTTATAAGTAGGACCGATGCCTATACCTGCGGTGTAATTAATCTCAGCATCCCCTGCAGTGCGGGTGCTTTCAAGCAAAAATCCACTGATATGCGAAGGAAGAGGCCCGTACTCATCTTCGTAATTGCCAATAGAGGGGCGGGTGAGCGAAGATTGCAGAAAATCGCCATGGTGATTTTGAGTATTCCAGAAGCTGATGGCATTATGAAAACGCCCTACCCACAGGGTTTTCCCCGGCAGAATATGCCAACCAAATTGAAAACGCTCCAACTCATTTTCATTGGAAGAAGCCAGATACTCAGCCAGGAAGAAAGTCTGGCTAAATTCAGTTGAATAAAAAATATCAATAGCGGGAACAAATTTTTTGTCAGGCAGCTCAGCATCCGTTATTGATTGGCGTGTCGACGTAACACTGGGAAATAGCAACAAATCCGCCGCTTCAACGGGGAGTGTACAAATGACAAGCAACACAATCAATGTGCAAAAGGAGGCTAATGAAACAATGATGTCTCTAATCAAAACGATTTCCTTTCGTGGATTCACAACAATGATGTAATAAGTCCCCATATCAGCTTGATGTAGCGCACTTTTATTTTGTTAAAGAATACCTCAAAATGGACTCGTAAGCTTGATATTTTTACTCCCCTAACTTCGACGATTCGGGTTGTTTTTTCCATTATCACACTATGGAGGCATGAGTCTGCGCGCATACAAATGCCTCGAATTGTACTGCCGGCAGAGGCTTGCTGAAATAATAACCTTGAATTTCGTTACAGCCCTGTTCACGCAAAAACGCCAGTTGTCCTTCAGTTTCCACACCTTCGGCGATGGTTTGCAAGCCGAGGCTATTCGCCAGGCCGATGATGGCGCTGACGATAGCCCTGTCTTCCGGGTCATCGGTAATGTCGCTCACGAAGGACTGGTCGATCTTGAGCTTGTAGACCTTGAAGCGTTTGAGGTAGCTCAGTGAAGAATAGCCGGTGCCGAAGTCGTCTATCGACATGCGGATGCCGCGTTCATGCAGGCTGTCCATTACTGCGATGGCAGCAAGCGGGTCGTCCATCGCGACGCCCTCGGTCAACTCCAGCTCCAGATACTGCGGCGCCAGTTGCGCCTCTTTGAGAATTTGCGTAACCAATCCAAGAAGATTCGGATGTCTGAATTGCACGGCTGAGAGATTCACCGCGATGATCATAGGCGCCATGCCCTGGTCCATCCAAGACCGGAGCTGTTGAGTCGCAGTGCGTAGTACCCATTCCCCGATAGGCAGTATCAGTCCGCTATCTTCTGCAATGGGGATAAACTCAGCCGGGGATACCATGCCGAGTTCGGGATGTTGCCAGCACAGCAATGCTTCTGCTCCGATGATAAGCCCGTTTTCCAACGATATTTGCGGCTGGTAGTGCAGGCTCAACTGGTTTCGTTCCAAGGCATGACGCAAGGCGTTTTCCAGTTTAAGTCGGCGCACCGAATGTGCTTGCATTTCCGCTGTAAAAAAACGGAAAGTGTTGCGCCCATCACTCTTGGCGCGGTACATCGCGACATCCGCACACTTTGACAACGTATCAAAATCCTCACCGTCCGTAGGAAACATCGCGATGCCGATGGAAGGGGTGATGACCATCTCATGCTGTTCGATCAGAAATGGCTTTGCGACCGACCCCAGTAATTTTTCCGCCACATGTGCGACACCATCTGCATCGGTTTCCTGCAACACCATAATAAACTCATCCCCACCCAGGCGCGACACAGTGTCTTCTTCGCGTATCGCCGAATTAAGACGCTTTGCAACCTCAACCAGCAACGCGTCACCGATGCGGTGCCCAAGGTTATCATTGACATTTTTAAAATGGTCGAGATCGAGAAACATGATTGCCAGATGCGAGTGATTGCGCTGCGCCATGCTGAGAGCGTGCTTGATGCGGTCGGCAAACAAGATTCGATTCGGTAGTCCGGTGAGTACATCGAAATGTGCCAGCCGCTGGATGAGCTCCTCGTCCTCCTTGCGCGCGGTGATGTCGCGTGCCGCAGCAAAAATCAATTTTTCATCGTTCAACGGATGCGCTACCCAGGAAAACCATTTATAGCTGCCATCTTTGCATAGATAACGATTATCGAACAAAAAGACCTCTTTCCCGCCCACCAATGTGCTCGCCACATGGATGGTCGCTTCACGGTCATCTGGATGGACGAATTCAAGATAGGGCTTGGCCAGCAGTTCAGCGTTGCTCCAGCCCAAAGATTTTTCCCATGCCGGATTAAGTTGTTTGTAATAACCATCAAAACCTGCTATGCAATACATGTCGAGGGCATAATTAAACAGGCGGTCACGCTCTTGTTCCGCCTGTTTGCGCGCAGTGATGTCGAGGCAGTAGCCAATGTAGCCGATGAATTCACCCGCACTGTTATAGCGTGGACAGCCATCGTTCTGTATCCAGCGGTATTCGCCATCATGGCGACGCAAGCGATAGTCCATGCTGAACTTTTCTCGCCGATCAAAAGACGATTTATACTCATCGAGACCACCCCGCAAGTCATCCGGGTGGATGACATCGGCCCAGCCGTTGCCCGTCACCTGTTCAAGAACGCAGCCAGTAAAATCCAGCCAGGCTTTGTTAACGTAGTTGCACAACTTGTCTGTGTCAGTCGACCAAATCAAGGCTTGGCCAGAATCAGCCAAAGTTCGGTATTGCTGCTCGCTTTCGCGCCGCACCTCCATTTCCCGCCGTAGCTCATCGGTGCGCGCCTCGACTTTCTGCTCGAGCGAGGCATTGAGTAACTGCAACTGTTCCTCTGTGCGGCGATGCGCAGCAAGCGTGCGGCGCAACTCGAGTTGCGCGATGACGGTATTGCTCAGGGCGCGCAGGGCGGTTTGCTGATCGACACTTAACACGCGTGGCACGCGGTCAAGCACGCACAGTGTTCCCAGCGCAACACCGTCAGGCGCGACCAACGGCGCGCCTGCGTAGAAGCGGATGTACGGATCGCTGGTGACTAGGGGGTTGTCGGCGAAGCGTGGATCGAGTTGCGCGTCGGACACTTCCAGCATCTCGTCCGAATATAAAATGGCGTGTGCGCAAAAGGCAAATTCGCGTGGAGTTTCTGTAGCATCCAGACCGATTATCGATTTGAACCACTGTCGGTTTTCATCCACCAGCGTAATCACAGCGATAGGCACTTGGCAAATTTGCGCGGCCAGCAGCGTCAGGTCGTCGAAGTCCGATTCCGGCGGTGTATCAAGCACGTTATACCCGCGCAGGGTCTCAAGGCGTTGGGCTTCGTTGGACGGGAGTGCAGCTCTCATGGTCAGGTGGATTGGATTCGAAGATGTTTTAGCCGGGCATCCGTTTGGCTACGCCCTCACCCTGAATAATACGTCATCTGTGGATTTAAATCTGCATGGGAGCTTATCGGGAAATTAAGGCGCCCTGTCCATTTCCACTTGCTACCCATGCTCACAATCTCAAGGCTGAGTACTTCGCGCGCACGAACGGCTCGAACTGGTCAGCAGGTAGGGGTTTACTGAAATAGTAACCCTGCACTTCGTCACAACCCTGTTCGCGCAAAAACGTCAGTTGCCCTTCGGTTTCCACACCTTCAGCGATGGTCAGCTTACCCATGCTACTGGCGAGGCCGATGACCGCGCTGACAATCGCCTTGTCATCGGGGTCTATCGTAATGTCCCGCACGAAGGATTGGTCTATTTTAAGTTTGTAAACCTGGAAGCGCTTGAGGTAACTCAGTGAGGAGTAGCCGGTACCGAAATCGTCAATGGACATGCGGATGCCGCGTTGGTGCAGATTGTCCATGATCGCAATCGCGCCCAGCGGATCCTCCATGGCGACACCTTCGGTCAATTCCAATTCCAGATACTGCGGTGACAATTCTGCTTCATCGAGAATTTGCGAGACCATGGCGGGCAGATTCAGATGGCGGAATTGCACCACAGAAAGATTGACTGCCATGGTTATCGGTGCCATGCCCGCATCCATCCACACCTTTAATTGGCATACCGCGCTGCGCAGTACCCATTCGCCGATTTTCAGAATTTGACCACTATCTTCAGCGATCGGTATAAATTCTGCCGGAGATACCATTCCAAATTCAGGATGGCGCCAGCGCAATAATGCTTCTGCGCCAATAATGCGATTGTCCGATAATGCTATCTGAGGCTGATAATGCAGCTCCATCTGATTACGCTCCAGAGCATGGCGCAGTGCATTTTCCAATTGCAAGGTGCGTGCTGATCGGGCCTGCATTTCTGCGGTAAAGAATCGATAATTATTACGTCCATCGCGTTTGGCACGGTACATGGCAATATCCGCACATTGAGATAAGGATTCGAAATCCTCACCATCATTGGGATAAATGGCAATTCCTATCGAGGGCGTGATGACCAATTCATGCTGCTCGATTTGGTAGCGTTGTGCGACCACCTCCAGTAATTTCTCTGCCACATGCGCAGCACCAGCAGCATCAGTTCCCGGCAGGACGAAGATGAACTCATCGCCGCCTAAACGCGACAGGGTATCTTCATCGCGAATCACCGATTTCAAACGTTTAGCAACCTCGATCAGCAATGCGTCGCCGATACGGTGGCCAAGTGTATCGTTAACATTTTTAAAATGATCGAGATCCACGAACAGCACGGCCAGCGAGGTGCGATTGCGCTGCACGCTGCTGAGGGCAATGCCGATGCGGTCGTTGAGTAATATCCGGTTAGGTAATTCGGTCAGCGCATCAAAATGCGCCAGTCTTTGGATATGCGCCTCGTCTTGCTTGTGCCGACTGATGTCACTGAAAATGCCGATATAGTGCGTCACATTACCTTGGGCATCCAGCACTCGGCTGATGGTGAGCCACCTCGGATACACGCTGCCGTCTTTGCGCCGATCCAGCAACTCGCCCTGCCAATGGCCTTGCGTGTTGATGGAATCCCAAATGGCCTGATAAAAATCCTGATCCTGACGACCGACATACAGAAAACGCGGGCTCTTGCCCAAAGCTTCGGCCTCGCTGTAGCCGGTGATCACCATGAAAGCATGGTTGACCATAATAATGTTCCGGTTGGCATCAGTAATCAGAAAGGCTTCGCCGCTCTGCTCAAACACTTTGGCCGCGAGCTGAATATGCGCTTCAGCCTGCTTCCTTTCCGTAATATCCAGGCGCACACCCAACAAGCGTTTGGCCGCACCCTTTTCATCTCGCTCGACAACCTTGCCCAGAACATTGACCCAACGGTAGCTGCCGTCCGCATGGCGTAGCCGAGCCTCATATTGATAGCGCCTTTCGCTGCCCCGCAGAACGTCAGCAATTTTGTCGGCGACGGGTTGGCGGTCTTCCGGATGGATTCTTTCCAACCAGACGGCGCGATCAGATGGGCCTGCCTCCGGCTCGTATCCCAGCATGGTGGAATACATGGGCGATGTGTAAAATTTATCATTAACAATATCCCAGTCCCAGGTACCAATCTGGGCGGCTTCCAAGGTTACGTTCAGTAGCGCCTCACTCTCCCGCAGCGCCTCTACCGCTTTTTTGTGTTTGGTGATGTCGCGGGTAATACCCAACAATCCCACCACTTTGCCGGCCACGTCGCGCATGGGTGCAGCGTGTGTTTCAAGCCAGCGGCGCGTGCCTTTGAGTCCCACCACTTCAAACTCGAGCGTACCACTCTCGCCCTCCATCACGCGTCCCTGCAATGCACGAAACAGTATCTGGTATTCGGGAAGTAAATAATCCAGAATTGAGCGCTGTTGAACTTCGCGCAGTGATGCTGCCTCAAGCATGGCAAGACCCGCCGCATTCATCTCTAGAAGGCGTCCTTGGGGATCAACTACCTTAACGCATTCCGGCTCGGTTTCGATCAATATACGCAAACGCTGCTCGCTCTCCCTTACGGTTTCCTCCGCGAGCTTGCGCACTTCGATCTCGCGCTTCAATTCGACGGTACGTGCCTCGACCTTGTGCTCGAGAGTGGCATTTAGCACAGCCAACTCCGTATTCAAGCGACGGGTGGTTTGATCGAGGTGGAAGCGGTGCAGCGCGTGATCAATCGCATGCGGCAGGTGAGCCAAGTAGTTATCACGCTTGATAATATAGTCATACACACCCAGACGCAGGATGGCTACGGCAGAGGCTTCATCGCCCTTGCCGGTGATGACGATGAATGGTAAATCGAGGCCGCGATGTTGCACTTCGCGTATAAACTCCAGCGCATTCATGTCAGGCACGCGCAGATCGGTCAATACCAGATCGAAGTGATGGTCGGGTGTCAGCAATGACAACGCATCACGGCTGCCAGTCACTGTATGTAACTGCAAATGCGGTGCGGCGGTGGCGACATGGCGCGCCGTTAACTCGGCATCCATCTGGTTCGGTTCAACATAAAGAATCTGCCAAACACGTTGCGCACCATCTCCATCCACCAGATGTTGGCGATGGCGTACCACTTGCATGCGCAGCAGATCAGGCAGTGCGGCAAGATAATTATTATCGGATTTAGACACATAGTCGGCGGCACCCGCGCGCAGTGCGCGCACGACAACATCTTCATCACCCACGCCGGTCACCATCACCACGGGCAGCGTGCGCGCGTCGGCGCGCAGTTTGTTGAGCACGTCCACCCCATCCATATCGGGCAGGCGATTGTCGAGCAGCAACAAATCGAATGATTGTTCTGCCAGACGCGCCAAGCAATGTGCGCCGGTCGCGACAATTTCGAGGCAAATGTCGGTAGCCTCCCGCTCAAAATGCGCACGGGTCAAATCCGCGTCCTGCGCATTGTCCTCGGCATACAGTAGATGAATGATGTCGCTCATATCATTGGTAGGGCGGCGCAAACGGAGGTTCGTTAGTGAGTATCCAGTACATCTTGATGTGTTTCACCACTTTGGTGAAGGAGCTAAAATCCACCGGCTTCACGATGTAGGAGTTTACGCCCAACTGATAAGCGGCGGCAATATCGGTGTTCTCACGTGAAGTAGTGAGTATCACGAACGGTACCTGCCTCCACACCGGGTGCTGGCGGGCATGGCGTAGTACTTCGATGCCATCAATTTTCGGCAGACGCAGATCCAGCAACACCAGCAAGGGAAATTGTCGATCCGTGGAAGACGGATGGGCATCCATGAATTGCAATGCCTCTTCGCCGTCGCGGCAAGCAATGACAGGATTGGCGACGGCATTCTCCGAAAAAGCTTGCAGGCAGAAGTCCATGTCCATGTCGTTGTCTTCGATCACGAGGATGGGACGCAGTGGTGAATGCGAGTTGAGCATGAAATTCATGGCATGGGTTCCGTTGTAGTTGGCAGTTCGACGAAAAATGTCGCACCGTCACCCGGCGTGGACTCGGCACGGATGGAGCCGCCGAGTTTCTCGATGAGTTTTTTGACAATGGCCAGACCGGCCCCGGTGCCCTCGAATTCATCGGCGCGCACCAGACGGTTAAACAGGCCGAAAATACGGTCGTGATATTTCATGTCGAATCCGATGCCGTTATCGGCCACAGTCACAAGGTAGCCGGATGTCCGCACTTCGGCACTGATGATCAGGCGCGGTGGCCTGGAGTTACGGCTGTATTTGATGGCGTTGTCGATCAGGTTGGCCAGCACCTGATGCAGGCCGCGCTCCCAAGTGAACAAAGTGATGGGCGAAACTTTCACGCTCACCTCGACGCACTGTTCGGTAATCGTGTGGCTGCGATCACGCAGGATGCTTTGTACCAGGTCGAGTAAATTTACTTCGGTCAGCGTCGGTGTCTCGGCGTCCAGTCGTGAATAGGTGAGCAGATCTTCGATGAGGCCGTCCAGATTCTTCGATGCGGTAATGATTTGCGTAATACAAAATTGCGCGCGATCAGCCAACCCTTCCTTATGGCGGCGCTCCAGCTCCTGAGCATATCCGGCGATGCCGCGCAACGGCGCTTTCAGATCGTGCGAAACGGTATAAGCAAAGGTCTTCAATTCCTCATTCTTGGCACGCACCAGTTGATCGGCACGCTTGCGCTCGGTAATGTCGCGCACGATAGCGATCAGACGTGGCTTGAGTGTCCCCTGCCGAACAGCCTGCAAGGCAACCTCCACCGGAATTTCGTGTCCATCCTTGTGGCGGTGTACCGTCTCGAATGTCAGTGAAGCTTGCGTGCCGTCGAGCAGAGGCTGCGCCATCAGCCGAAAACTCTCCAGCGTGAATTTTGGTTTGATGTCCAGCACCGTCATTTGAAGCAACTCTGCTTCGGTGTAGCCCACCTGCCGCTTTGCGCCTTCGTTCACATAAGTGAAAAGTAAATCATCCGCGTGAAAGATGAACACGCAGTCCACTGTCTGGTCCAGAGAGTATTTGAACTGTTCCAGCACGAGCTGTGTTTTCTTCTGCTCACTGATGTCAGCGGCCAGACCCAGGTAGCCGGTAACCTCGCCTTCCAGATCATGCAATGCCGTAACGGAAAGCAGCACCGGAAAACGTGTACCGTCTCTGCGGATGAAAGTCCACTCGTGTTGGTCTGGCAAGTTGCGCAGTGCTTTAGCAACCAGGGTAGGAAAGCCTGGTTCAATAGTCTCGCCTAACTCGGCTGTCAGTGATTTTGAGCGCTCGAAAATTTCGGTCTGGTCAAAAATCGCTTCCGATACAGCCGATCCTATCGCTTTCTCACTCCAGTAACCGAGCATCTGCTCTGCTGCCGGGTTGAAAGATGTGATGATACCGTCCGGCGTCGCGCTGATAATGCCATGACCGGCATGGTTAAGAATCGCGTGTTGCCTTTCCATAATTTCATGAAGAGTTTCATCGGCGAGTTTGCGTTCGGTGATGTCACGCGCAATGGCAAGAATCAAACCTTCTTCGTTAAAGGGACTTCCCACCCAGGAAAGCCATTTGTAGTTGCCATTTTTGCATAGATAACGATTGTCAAAAGCAAAGACCGATTCCCCATCCACCAGTTTGTAGGCTTGATTTGTAGTTACCTCACGGTCATCTGGGTGAACAAACTCAAGGAATGGTTTGGCTAGCAGTTCGTTTTTGCTCCAGCCAAGGGTACGCTCCCAAGCCGGATTAAGTTGTTTGAAATAACCATCGAACCCGGCTATACATATCATGTCGACGGAATAGTTGAACAAGCGGTCACGCTCTTGCTCCGCTCGCTTACGCTTGGTGATATCGCGAAAGATCGAACGAGTCGAGACCGGCTTGCCATCGTTGAAGCGGCAAGTGGCGCTTCCTTCGACGACGACTGGATGACCATCTTTGGTCTGGAATACAGCCTCTACGTCCATGAGCTTTGTCTCTTCGATCACCTTCTGGAACTGCTCCATGCAATGATCCAGCGACTCAGGATGAATGACATCCTGAAGTGTCAGGCCAGCAATCTCCTTCTCGCTATAGCCCAACGCCTCTCGCCACGCCCGATTGGTATAGAGGATGGATCCGTCCATGTCACAGATCTGAATCAGGTCATTGGCATTTTCGACCAGGTCGCGAAAACGCTCCTCACTATCCCGCAAGGCTTCCTCGATCTGCTTTTGTTCCATGATGCTGCGGCGCAATTCAAGCAGCGCCACCACATGTCGGCTGAGCGCTTGCAGGGCAAGTTTCTGAGACTCGTTTAACTTGCGTGGTTGGTAGTCGATCACGCATAGCGTACCCAATGCGCAACCTTCGGGTGTGACCAGTGGCGCACCCGCATAAAAACGAATATTCGGGTCAGCAGTGACCAAGGGGTTGTCAGCAAAGCGCGGATCGAGTTGTGCGTCGGTAATTTCCAGCACTTCATCCGAAAACAGAATGGCATGCGCGCAAAAAGCGTAATCGCGAGGAGTCTCTTTGGCACTCAGACCGATCTTAGCTTTGAACCACTGGCGATTTTCATCTATCAACGAAACCAGTGCGATCGGTGTTTGACATATCTGCGAAGCGAGCAGGGTCAGATCGTCGAAGCCCAGTTCCGGCGCAGTGTCCAGCACGTCGTAATGTCGCAGCGTCGCGAGGCGATGGGCTTCATTGCCGGGAAGCGGGGCTTTCATGCCTAATTCAAACTGAAGTTGCGGGTAGCATAACGGACACAGCAACACCAACCAAAAATGGGCAGGGCAAAAGGCAGCGGTTTTAGAACGGGTAGAGCCATGTTACACACCTCAGCTTATTCGCTTGGTCTGAAACTGGTAAGGAGCTTAAAAAATCGTTTTATCAAGACATAGCATACGCTCAAACTGGTGTAAAAACTGACGCGCCCCCCTATGCCGAGGCGGCTACTCCCACTCTATCGTCGCAGGAGGTTTTCCGGAGATGTCGTACACCACGCGGTTAATACCGCGCACTTCATTGATAATGCGATTGGATACTTTTCCAAGCAGCGCGTAGGGTAGCTCCGCCCAATGCGCCGTCATGAAATCCTGCGTCTGCACCGCACGCAGCGCCACCACCCATTCATAAGTGCGGCCATCTCCCATCACGCCGACGCTTTTGACCGGCAGAAATACAGTGAAGGCTTGCGAGGTTTTCGCGTACCAGGATTTGCCATCTTGGTCCTTGGTGGCATGCAGCTCCTCAATAAAAATTGCATCGGCGCGGCGCAGCAGCTCGGCATATTCCTTTTTCACTTCACCAAGAATACGCACTCCCAGGCCGGGGCCGGGGAAGGGATGGCGATACACCATGTCATGCGGCAGGCCTAGCGCCACGCCTAACTCCCGCACTTCATCCTTGAACAGTTCGCGCAACGGTTCCAGCAATTTCAGGTGCAGACTTTCCGGTAAGCCGCCGACGTTGTGATGCGATTTGATGGTGTGGGCTTTTTTGGTTTTCGCTCCGGCAGATTCGATCACATCGGGATAAATCGTGCCTTGTGCCAGCCACTTGGCTTGCGGCAATTTTTTGGCTTCGCGCTGGAATACTTCAACAAATTCGCGGCCGATGATTTTGCGTTTTTTCTCCGGGTCGGACACGCCGACTAAATGATGTAGAAATGCGGTACTGGCATCAACGCATATCACCTTCATATGCAGGTGATTAGCAAATGTTTCCATCACTTGTTCTGCTTCGTTCAAACGCAGCAGGCCATTATCCACGAACACGCAAGTCAATTGATCGCCGATAGCGCGGTGAATCAGCGCCGCTGCCACCGATGAATCCACCCCGCCGGAAAGGCCGAGAATTACTTCATCTTTGCCCACCTGCGCGCGGATTTTTTCCACCGCTTCTTTGACGTAATCGGGCATGTTCCAGTCCTGCGCACAGCCGCAGATGTCATGCACGAAGCGGCTCAGCATCACCTTGCCCTGATAGGTATGCGTCACTTCGGGATGGAATTGCAGCGCATAAAAATGCCTCGCTTCATCCGCCATGCCGGCGATGGGCGTGGTGGGATTGCTGGCGATGACCGAGAAACCCGGCGGCAGTGCCGTCACCTTGTCGCCGTGGCTCATCCACACGTCGATCAGGCCGTGGCCTTGTGCGTTGGTTCTGTCCTGAATATCGCGCAGCAAAGCAGAGTGCCCCTGCGCACGTATTTCGGCGTAGCCGAATTCACGCACTACGCCATTTTCAACCGTACCGCCCAGCTGT